>NZ_JAGJEE010000010.1:0-155638 GCF_018100885.1 Pseudoalteromonas sp. MMG013
AGATGTGGGTGAAGCCCGTGTTGAAGGCGCGGTGTTTGTTGACGGCAATCAAAATGGTGTTAAAGAATCACAAGATCTGGCGATCACCAACCTTGCAGTTACGCTAAGCGGTAAAGACGAATTCGGTAATAGCGTCTCATTGACCACCAACACCGACAGTAATGGTGCGTTCAAATTTGATGCACTGCGCCAACCCGATACAGGCGGGTATGTGGTGACGCGCGGTGATACACCAAGCTATGAAGACGGGCAAGATTATCTTGATGGCATAAAGAATACCCATGCGGGTAAGAACGCTGTGAAGATCAGCACAGTGGGTAAACCAAGCAAGGTGATCTTTACTGAATTAGCTGATGTGGGTGAAGCCCGTGTTGAAGGCGCGGTGTTTGTTGATGGCAATCAAAATGGTGTTAAAGAATCACAAGATCTCGCGATCCCGAACTTAGTAGTAACGCTTACCGGTAAAGATGAATTCGGTAATAGCGTCTCATTGACCACCAACACCGACAGTAATGGTGCGTTCAAATTTGACGCACTGCGCCAACCTGATTCAGACGGGTATGTAGTGACGCGCGCAGACACACCCAGTTATGAAGACGGGCAAGATTATCTTGATGGCATAAAGAATACCTATGCGGGTAAGAACGCTGTGAAGATCAGCACAGTAGGTAAACCAAGCAAGGTGATCTTTACCGAACTGCCTAATGCAGGCGAAGCCCGTGTTGAAGGCGCGGTGTTTGTTGATGGCAATCAAAATGGTGTTAAAGAAGGCAAAGATCTGGCGATCACCCACCTTGCGGTCACGCTGAGCGGTAAAGACGAATTCGGCAACGCAGTGTCATTGAGCACCAACACCGACAGTAATGGTACATTTAGTTTTACTACGCTGCGCCAACCGGATGCAGACGGGTATGTTGTGACACGCGGTGATACACCCAGCTACGAAGATGGTCAAGATTATCTTGATGACATAAAGAATACCTATGCGGGTAAAAATGTGGTGAAGGTCATTAAGGTGGGTAAACCAAGTAAGGTAGTCTTTACCGAGCAAGCCAATGCTGGAAGTTTACAGCTTGAAGGGCGAGTGATTTTAGATGTTAATCAAGATAAAGTATTTGGTAACGGTGATAAAGGCCTAGCAAATATTACATTCGAGTTGTCAGGGAAAGATGAATTTGGCTTTGATATTAAATTAAGTACAACGTCAAATGATAATGGTGAGTTTGTATTTACAGGGTTACGCCAGCCCTCGCCTGACGGCTATTGGCTGTCGCAAGGAAAGGTCGATGTCTATTTAGATGGACGAGATTACCTATCGGGCGCTGTGGTTAAAGAGCAAGATGGCATTAAATTACATCAGGTTGCGTTAGCGAAAGGCGCAGTTTTATTTACTGAAAAGCATCCTAAGAATGAGGCAAAGATCAGTGGCCGAGTTTATGTTGATGTCGCGCAAGATGGGGCTGAGCAGTCACAAGATAGACATATTTCTGGCGTTGAACTGATCCTTTCAGGGCAAGATGTTTTAGGTCGTGAGGTGAATTTAAAAACCACTACCGATCAGTTGGGGAATTATGCATTTGATAACTTATTTGCTTCGAATAGCCAAGGGTATACAGTCAGGCAGGTTCACCCCTCTTTATACAATGATGGTATTGATTACTTAGCTGCTAAAGCGATTATTAATAGCCAAAAAAGTGATGTCGTTGATAATATGGCATTGGCGACTTCAGCGCATATACGGTTAGATTTTACTGAGCAATTACCCGCTAATGATGCCAAAATTACAGGCACTATTTTTGTCGACGTAGCGCAAGACGGTCAACTTAATAGCAGTGATAAAGCGCTAGCTGATAATGTAATTAAATTGGCAGGTAAAGACTTATTTGATAATGAAGTTGCACATAGCACGACATCAGACAGTCAGGGTCAGTTTGAGTTTACACAGCTATATGCTGCGAATAGTGCGGGGTATCGCCTTACTCATACGCAGTCAGAGATATATGTTGATGGCGCAGACTACCTTAATAATACCAAACAAACCAACCCTGACGATGTCGTTACAGTCAGTGTTGCCACCTCAAGTACGACGCGTGTTGATTTAACCGAACAATTACCTGCTAACGATAGCTCTATCAATGTCATTGTGTTTGCAGATCAAAATCAAAATGGTCAGTTGGATACGATAGATTCAGTTTTGGCGAATACAGAAGTATCTTTATCGGGTAAGAATATACTGGGTGAAAATGTAAATCTCAGTGCGCTGACAGATAGTCAAGGTAGAACGTCATTTGCACAACTTTATGCGTCTGATGCCCAGGGTTATACACTTACCCAAGTACAACCTGCATATCACTTTGATGGTAAAGACTATGTAAAAGACAGCTTAGTAAGCAACAGTGACAAGACCGATATTATTACTCAGTTGCGTGTAACGGGCAGTAATATATTAACGGCAGAGTTTACGGAGTTAGCACCCGTAAATGATGCGGTAATAACTGGGCGCGTATTTGTTGACCAACAACAAAATGGCCAATTTGACACTTCAGACAGTGGTTTAGAGAATGTAACAGTGACTCTGCAAGGCGCTGATGTGTTTGACCGTGCAGTACAAGCTACGGCCGTAACCAACAGTAATGGTGAGTTTAAGTTTGAGCAGTTATATGCTTCGAACCCAACAGGGTATCGTTTGCTCCAATCTCAGCCCACGGACTATTTGGATGGCCTTGATTATAAACAAGGCGCAATAACTGTTGAGAATGATCAAATTAGCAATATTGTTGTTGCACAAAGTGCTCAGCAAAGCGGCTACTTATTTACTGAATTAGAGCAAGCTAACTCAAGTATCAGCGGTGTGGTGATAAGTGATGTTAATCATGATGGTTTACAACAAGGCAGTGAACTTGGCATTGCTAATGTTGAGATTAAGCTGACGGGTACATCACGTTATGGGCAGAGTGTGAGCCGCAACTTGACCAGCGATGAAAATGGCGAGTTTAAGTTTGAGCGCTTACCTGCAAGTGATACGCGAGGCTATCAAATTCAGCAGCTACAGCCTACTGGCTGGTATGATGGTCGAGAGTCTCTCGCAGGGCAAATTCAAACTGGTGAAAATGATGTGTTTAATATTGTACTCGACTCCTCGCAAGATGTTGATAGCTTGGTGTTTGCTGAATTAGCGTTGTCAAAAGTTAGTGGCTCAGTGTTTGTCGATACTGACGATAATTTGTTATTTAGCTCAGAGGAGCGCAGTATTTCGAACGTCGCTATAACGTTACGTGGTATCAGTATCAATAGCGAAGCCATTGAATTATCAGTGCAAACCAATGCAAGCGGCTTTTATCAATTCACTGAGTTACCACCAAGTAATGAACAAGGCTACCAACTGAGTCAAGTTCAGCCCAATAATTACGCTGATAACTTTGATGCTTTAGGCGGTCAGCGTATTGCCGACAGTGATCAAACGGACGTAATTTCGCTTAACCAAGTTTGGCCAGGAAGTGACTTAGTTAATAATCACTTTACGGAACGCTACGCTATTGAACTGCAAGGTAGGGTATTCGTTGATATGGATGATGATGCCAAACTACCTGCACTATTAAGTAAAAATGAATATCAAGCGCTTGCCATTAGTGAGGTATTGATCACGCTATCAGGGAATGATTATCGTGGCGAAGCGGTTAAGCATGACACGCTAACTAATGAATTAGGTGAGTACCAATTTACTGATTTAGCCCCGAGCTCAGCACAAGGGTATGTGATTGAACAGCAGCAACCTGAGCAGTACGTGGATGGCCAAGAAATGGCGATGGCACAATTGGTCGCCAACTCTAAAGGCCAAGATATTATCACCACACCTCAGTTGTTAGGCACAAAAAACTATGCGTATTTCGATTTTGCTGAATTACCTAAGGCGTCAATTGGCGGCACCGTTTGGGTAGACAGTGATGAAAATGGCCTGCTTGATGACACTGAAACTATCGGGATTAGTGGTGTTACCCTGACACTGTCAGGAGTAACAACGGATAATGAAGCGGTAGAAATAGTCACGACCAGTGATGATCAAGGGGTGTTCCTGTTTGATTATTTACGCCCAGGTGTTTATCAGGTAATTCAAACACATCCAACAGCTTGGCTGGATGGGAAAGAGCAATTGGGTTCTCTTGGCGGCAATCTGCAAAATGATGGTTTTTTAAATATAACTCTGGGGCTGGGAGAGCATGGCATTGGGTATAACTTTGCTGAGCGTGGCAGTCATATTGGCGGCACGGTTTATGTTGATTTGAATGATGATGGTGAGCAACAGCGTTCAGAAGTAGGTTTAAGCGATGTAGCGATTCATATTTCAGGTATTGATTTAAACAATCAGAGTGTGTCACGTACCACAACCACAGATCGTTATGGTCGTTATCAGATCCGTAATTTACCCTTGTCAGATCAAAATGGCTTTGAGTTGACAGAAACGCAACCTGACAATACCCAAGATGGTAAAGAAGCCGCTGGCAGTATTGGGGGAGTGGTTGCGCCTAGAATTGGTGACGACCAAATCAGTGAAATCATCATTGAGCGTCATATTACCGATGCTACATCGTATAATTTTGGCGAGCAGTTAATGGATCCTGCTGCGATCAGTGGTGCCGTGTGGCAAGATAATAACCACAACCGTTCTGATGATGACGGTAATGGTCAAGCTGGTTGGTTAGTTGAGTTATTACCAGATCAATTAAATGGTGAGGCCAATGAGCTAGACTCTGAACCTTTGGCTGTGGTTGAGTCAGATCAAAATGGTAAATATCGATTTGAAGGTTTACCTGTGGGGGTATACGAAGTGCGTTTTCGTCATCCTCAGGGAGGCGTGATTTATGGCATTCCAGTATCAAATGATCCTGATACCAATACAGACAAAGGCACTATTTTAAATATTGTGCTCAGTGCCGGAGAGCATGTGTCTGAGCAATCTCTTCCAGTTGATCCATCAGGGGTGATTTACGATGTCAATTCACGTACGCCAATACAAGGTGCAAAAATTGAGATCACAGGCCCAGTTGGGTTTGATCCTGATTTACACCTGGTGGGTGGGCAGCCGAATGTTGAGCAAACCACTGGAGATGATGGTTTTTATCAATTCTTATTATTTGCACAAGCGCCAGCTGGAGAATACCGCTTAGAAGTAACTTCACCGAGTGGTTATTATAGCGGCCTGTCAAAACAGTTACCGGTATGTGATGCGCAGCTGAAAGTCGGTGCCCATGAATTACCTGTGACGGTACATAGAGTAAATACGGCGCCGACATTAGCGGCGGTAAAACATGATCCTTTGGCATGCCCTAGCGATTCACAAGGTATTTATGCCGCAATGGATTCAACCCAGTACTACACCCGCTTTTTCATTCAGCCAAAACTGCCATCAGGTAATGTGGTAAATAACCATATTCCATTAGATCCCTATGATGAAAGTATGGTGCAAGTCAGTAAAAAAGCACTGAAACAAGATGTGGTGATAGGTGAGCTTATCCCGTATCAAATAGCCATACATAATCGTACTGAAATCAGCATCAATCCTGTTGATTTTATTGATCAATTACCAGCTGGGTTTAAATACGTAGCAGGGAGTGCCCGTATTGATGGGCAGGCATTTGAACCACAACAAATCGGTCGTCAGTTACGTTGGAATGCACGTACTTTGTTACCCCAGCAAAGTGTGCTGATTGATTTACTGGTTGTGGTTGGTGCAGGCGTGAGTGAAGGCAAGTTTGTCAACCAAGCATGGGCTGAGTTTAGTGGCGGTCAATTTAATGGTCTAAATACCAAGCGCATTTCAAATATCGCCAGTGCAACAGTGCGTGTGATCCCTGACTCAATCATGGATTGTAGTGATTTAACTGGGCAAGTATTTGACGATATGAACCGTAATGGCATTCATGACCCCCAAGAACCTGGCTTACCAGCCGTTAAATTAGCCACAGCACAAGGGCTTTGGATCACCACAGATCAATATGGTCGCTATCACCTTGCGTGTGCCGATGTGCCACATCAAAGTCGTGGTAGCAACTTTATCATTAAAGTTGATACGCGCAGCTTACCGTCAGGGTATCGGGTGACGACAGAAAACCCTCGAGTAGTGCGTCTTACGCGAGGTAAAAATGTGGAAGCTAATTTTGCTGCCAGCATTCATCGTGTGGCACGTATTCAATTAAGTGATGAAGCATTTGAAAATGGACAGATCAAAGCAAACTATCGGGCGCAGTTAAATCAACTACTGGATGCCGTTGCAGCAACCGATGTGGTGATAAGACTGGCATACCGTGATGATAAAAATGAAGGTTATGAGATAGCGCAACAGCGTGTTGCGCATCTAAAAGAATGGCTTGTTGAGCAATGGCAAGACAGCAATAAGGATCACACCTTGACTGTGGAAGAAGAAATAGTTGAATCGGTATTTTCGCAGCCCCAGAGCGCGAAAAAAGGGGTTCCCCATGATTAAATTACGTGCTTTAAACCCTGTATCGGTTTCAGTTTTGATTGCGTTAAGCTGCAACATAAATAATTTGGCATATGCCGCAAGCTTAGAAAATAACACTGCACGTAATCCGGATGTTGCCAGTAATACTGAGCAGCAATTAGTACAAAAACACTTTGTGCTACACGCGCTAGCGCCCGTCAGTGACAAAGAGGTAGAGCAAACACAGACAGAGCAAGTCGCCAAAGAAGTCAATTATGTGAAAGATTCTGCGATTCGTTTTGTGTCAGGAAAGCACTTTCTAACCGGCTCAACAAAACAAGAAATGGATTTTATTATTGGTCAGCTTCGCGGAAAAAAACAATTAAAATTACACTTCATTGGCCATGCTGACAGCCAACGGCTCAGCCCGAATGCGAAGAAAATTTATAAAACCAATCAGGGCCTGTCAGAGCATCGAGCGGATATTGTGGCTGGCTACTTCCGCCAGCAATTAGGGCTAAAAAGTGATACGACTACCACTGTTGGCCGTTCAAATCGCGAACCCATTGCCAGTAACGCCACCTTAGCGGGCATGGCGCGAAATCGCCGTGTTGAAGTAATAGCGGTGTATGTTGAAGAAAAAACCACAACCAAAACAGTGATACAAGCTGGGCCACAACGACAGCTGATATGTGACAACGCGCTATTACCACAACCTGCAATGGCGATTACACTGGATGGGCAACCGTTTGCGTCTGGTGATAGCGCCAATAATGCTGATCAACAGCGCTGTGCAGATGTGGCGCTTAAAAAAATGCAGCTGCAATTGAAATACGATCCACTTGAGGCACTGCCTAAGCTCAGTATTCAACATGCATTAACCCAATCGGGTAATACCTTGATGATGCATTTAAAGGGTTACAGTAACTACAGCAGCTTTATAAAATATGCAGAAGTCTTGGTTATGGCGCCGGATGATCAGCAGGTACTCAGTAAGGTGTCACTCAATGATAATTTGGAGGGGAAGTGGCGTTTACCCGGTAACTTATTAGGGATGAGCTTAGCGTACCGATTGAGAGTGTATGACAATAGCGGCCGCTTCGACGAAACAGTGCTCAATAGTGCAGACTTTCGGCCTAAATTTGCGGTAGAGCCAGAAAAAGTAACAGGCTACTTACTGACAAGCTATGGCAAGTCTCAATTAGAAAAGCAAAATATCAAAGTAGCAGGAGGCACGCTGACGTTATATGGCGAGCAAGTGCCAGAGCAGCACCATGTGTTCTTTTTAGGTCGTGTGGTGGCTATCACCCGCGAGCGTAAATTTGTCCATCAGCAAATTGTTCGTTCCGGCTTTCATCGTGCTGAAGTGGCTGTTTTGGATGATGATGGCAATGGTACTTTGATCCACCGTGATTTAGCGCTACCAAAAAGTGATTGGTTTTATGTAGCGATGGCTGACTTAACGGTTGGACAAAATAGCCATAATGGACCGGTTGATTTACTCAATAAAACTCAACATAAAGATGGTGAGTTATTTGCTGACGGGCGTTTGGCTGGCTACATTACAGGAAAATGGCAAGACGAGTATCAAGTAACAGCGCGATTAGATACCCGTGAAGCGCCTCTTAACGAGCTATTTTCGAACATTCATCAAAAAGATCCTAAAAGCTTATTCAGGCGTTTGGAAGAGCAAGCCCATCCTAGTGAATTTGGTGATGACTCAACCACACGAGATGATGCGCCCAGTAATGGTAAGCTGTATTTAAAAATTGCCAAAGATGATAATCAGGTTTTATGGGGTAACTTTAACACGCAAATAAGCGATACAGAGTTAAGCCGAGTAGAGCGTGGCTTATACGGTCTACAGGCAAAGTATGTGAGTGCTGATGTAACACAGTTTGGTGAAAGTACCGCGGGTGCCGAGTTATTTGTCGCTGAAGCTGAAACTTTGCCAGCCTATGAAACGCATAGGGCCACCGGAGGCTCGCTTTATTACCTTCAACATCAAGATATTGTCATTGGCTCTGAGCAAGTAGCCGTTGAAGTACGAGATAAAATCTCTGGGTTAGTGTTAGTACGTCGAGCATTAGTGGCTGGGCAAGATTATGATATTGATGCTTTGCAAGGGCGTATATTGCTCACCAAACCTTTGTCGTCATTTGAATTTGATGACTTATTGGTCCGTGCCGCGAGCTTAGATAACAACCCCACCTATTTAATCGCTAATTATGAATACAGCGCAGGATTTTCGCAGCTGAATAATTTGACCTATGGTGGCCGTATTAGCCAATGGTTAAACGACAAAGTGCAAATCGGCGCAACAGTACGTCAGCAAAAGCTCGATGAATATGATGATAACTTATATGGTTTGGATGCGATATATCGGCACAGTGAACACAGTTATGTGAAAGTTGAAGCGGCTGAAACACAAGGTATTGCGAGTGCGTTAAGCACTTTTAATGGTGGCTTTAGTTTTGATAATACACACTCTGCTGACACGCCAACGAATGCACAAGGAATGCGTGTTGAAGCTGCCTCTCCATGGCACGAATTAGGGTTAAATAACGATGGCAAAGTCAATGTGTATTGGCAAAAGCTACAACAAGGTTTTGCGGGGCTTGGTCAAGTCAATGCCGATGAAGCACAAACCGCTGGGGTTTTATTAACTTGGCAAGCAACAGCAGATACGCAGGTTAAACTTAAAGCTGACGAGAATAAGGTGAAAGCACGTTATCATCGCCAAGCGGCTGAACTAGACATTGCACACGAATTGACTGAGCAATGGCAAGTGAGCACAGGGATCCGCATGGATAAGCGTGAGCAGCTACATGCTGTATCATCTGCAAATGCACTTGTGGTAGGGCAAGCAGATGAAGGTCAGCGCACGGATGTAGCTGTACAACTGCAATATAATCCTAAAACAGACTGGTTAGCGTATGGGTTTGTGCAAGGCACACTCGATAAAGAAGTAACGCGTCAGGCCAATGATCGAATTGGCTTTGGGGGAGAGGTTCAGATTTCTGAAGCGATCACATTCAAAGGCGAAACATCTCAAGGAAAGCAAGGCTTTGCGGCTGTTGCTGGGGTTGATTATGCTTACAGCGCGTTAGGAAATGTGTATCTCAATTATCAATTAGACCCAGACGGAGATGATTTATTCAATTCTCGTCAACAGCGTCAATGGGTAACGGGCGCTCGGCATCGTTTTAGTGATTCAACCAGTGTGTATGGTGAGCAACAATTCCAAAAAGATGATCGTCAAACGGGCATCACGCACGCTTATGGCGTTGAGCATAGCATTAACGAACGTTGGCAAGTGCAGGTTGGCTTTGAAGATGGCGACATAGATTTATTTGAGCAAGGTCAATTGGCGCGAGACAGTGTCACGTTAGGGGTAGGGTATTTACACCAAGGCCTGCGCTGGTCGGGCGCGCTAGAATACCGCCAAGACAGCACTGATGATGAGCAGCGTACTAACTGGCTGATGCGGCATAACTTTACCGCTAAGTTGTCACCTGATTGGCGAGCGCAGTTACGTTTTGATACGGCAATAAGTGAGAGTAATGCTGAAACTGAAAATAGTGGCTTAAACAGTGACTTTACGGAGTTTCAGTTAGGATTTGCTTATCGTCCTATAGAAGCAAGCCTTTGGTCCGCGATGGCGAGTGTGACTTATTTAGAAGATTTAGCACCCGCGCAGCAACTCAATGGCATTGGCTTAGATAACACCCCACAGCAACGTAGCACGGTATGGTCAGTTGATGTGAATTACCGCTTAACTTCGCGTTGGCGAGTGGGTGCTAAGTTTGCTCAGCGTACAGGAGAGGTGCGATTAGGGCGCGACGCAGGACCTTGGTTTGACTCAACTGCTCAGCTGCATGTACTCAGAGCAGACTATCACTTAGCACATAACTGGGATGCAACCATAGAGTGGCGTAATTTAGCTGTCGATCGTGCGCAAGACGAGCGCAGCGGTGCACTTGCAGCCATTCATCGCCATGTCGGCGAGCATATGAAAGTGGGTATTGGTTATAATTTTACCGAGTTCTCTGATGATTTAACGGATTTTGATTATGACTCAAAAGGTTGGTTTATCAATTTAACCGGCAAATTTTAACAAATAAACGCACTGGCCCAGTCGGTATGTTAGCAGTGCTACTGGGCTACACAAAACTTTCATTGTCTGCGGCTGTCTCATTGTTCGATTTTGGGTTAAAATAACGACATAACTCCATTAACAAGATAGTGAATGTCAAAACAGGATCCTTACCTTAGCCGAGAGCAAGATAAATACGAAAACCCAGTTCCCAGCCGTGAATTTATTTTAGAGCACATTAAAAAAGTGTCAGCAAAAGCGGCCACCTTTAGTCACCTCTGTAGTGATTTGAATGTATTCGAATCAGAGCGGCAAATAGCCTTTAAACGTCGTTTGCGCGCAATGGAACGTGACGGTCAATTACATTTCAATAAGTTTAAACGTTATGTGATCCCAACCGATGATGGGTTGGTTAAAGGTCGAGTGATCGGGCATCGTGATGGCTTTGGATTTTTGGTGGTGGAAGGCGAACCTAAAGACTGGTTTGTTGCAAAACATCAAATGAATATGGTTTTGCACGGCGACATTGTTTTAGCCAAAGCAGCAAGCCGTGGTTCTGGCGGTAAAGTAGAAGCGCGCATTATAAAAGTACTCGCGGGTGAGCGTGCACCAATTGTTGGGCGCTATTTCGTTGAGCATGGTACGGCCGTTGTGGTGCCAGAAGATCCGCGTCTTACCCAAGACATTATTATATTGCCAGGCAGTGAAAATGGTGCGCGCCATAATCAAATGGTGCAGGTTGAGATCACACAAAGTCCAAGCCGACAAATGAATGCGGTGGGTAAAGTACTTGAAGTGCTCGGCGACCACATGGCGCCAGGCATGGAAATTGAAGTGGCGTTGCGTAATCACGACATTCCGCATGTATGGCCAGAAGCGGTGTTAGAGCAAGTAGCGAAACATGGTGAGTTTGTTGAAGAAGCAGATAAAGCCGGGCGGGTTGATTTACGCGAGCTACCGTTAGTCACCATTGATGGTGAAGATGCCCGCGACTTTGATGATGCGGTCTATTGCGAACGCAAAAAATCAGGCGGGTGGCGCTTATGGGTCGCCATTGCCGATGTGTCTCATTATGTACCAAAAGGTAGTGCACTGGATAAAGAAGCCATTGAACGCGGTAACTCAGTGTATTTTCCTGAGCAAGTGATCCCGATGCTTCCTAAAGTGCTGTCGAATGGACTGTGTTCACTGAATCCAGAAGTCGACCGCTTATGCATGGTAGCAGAAATGACAGT
This sequence comes from Pseudoalteromonas sp. MMG013, assembly GCF_018100885.1. NCBI lineage: Bacteria > Pseudomonadati > Pseudomonadota > Gammaproteobacteria > Alteromonadales > Pseudoalteromonadaceae > Pseudoalteromonas > Pseudoalteromonas sp. MMG013. The sequence goes on from NZ_JAGJEE010000010.1 coordinate 11,771, forward strand.
ATCCGAAGCGGGTAAGCTGTCTGGTTATCGTTTTTGTGAAGCGATCATGAATTCTCATGCGCGCCTTACCTACACTAAAGTGCATGCTATTTTGCAAGGTGATGAAATACTGCGTGAACAATATGCCGCGATTGTGCCGCATTTGACTGATTTACAGCAAATGTACATGGCACTGAAGTCAGCACGTCAGACTCGTGGCGCCATCGAGTTTGAAACTGTTGAAACACGCTTTGTGTTTAACGCCCATCGTAAAATTGAGTCTATTGTGCCCTTGGTACGCAACGATGCGCATAAGCTGATTGAAGAATGTATGATTTTAGCCAATGTGTCAGCGGCTAAATTATTAGAAAAACATGAAGCACCCGCGCTATATCGTATTCACGATGAGCCGGATCAAGAAAAACTCAGTCACTTTAGACAGTTTTTAAACGACTTAGGTATTGAAAGCTTATTGCCTAACGACCCTGAGCCAAAAGAGTTAACGGCGGCGCTGGCACAATTGGGTGACCGCCCAGAAAAAGAATTGATCCAGACCATGTTATTACGCTCTATGAAGCAAGCCGTGTATCAGGCTGATAACATTGGACACTATGGACTCGCGCTGTCGGCGTACGCGCATTTTACATCGCCTATCCGCCGTTACCCTGATTTAGTGGTTCATCGTGCGATTAAAGGTATATTAGCAGGCCAAGGCCAGCAAACATCGGGTGCCTATGTTTACGAAAATGATGAAGTCGATAGGTTAGGTGAGCAATGCTCGACCACTGAACGACGTGCTGATGATGCGACCCGAGAAGTGGCTGATTGGCTCAAATGTGAATATATGCAAGATCATGTAGGAGATGAATTCTCTGGGGTGGTGTCGTCAGTGACCAACTTTGGCTTATTTGTTCGCTTAGATGACTTACAAATTGATGGCTTAATCCATGTTTCTAACTTGGGGCAAGAGTACTATCAATATGATGGGGCCAAACATACCCTAATTGGTGAGCACTCTCACTCAGTTTTCCGTTTGGGTGATAAGCTTACTGTGACTGTTGCGTCTGTGAGCTTAGACGAGCGTCGAGTTAACTTGGTATTGGCGGGAGAGACGGTACCTGATAGATACGCACGTCGACGTGCAAAACCACAGACTCAATCAAAACAACATGCGCCAAGTAGTGTGCGTTCACAGCTAAAAGCAGGTAAAATCCCCGGCAAAGACCAGCAAGATGAGCAGAGTAAGCCGTCTAAAAAGCCGAGTAAGGGTAAAAAGACCACGCCGAAAGGTAAGCTGAAAAAAGCGAAATCGTCGAGTGCTGAAGTGACTAAAGGCAAAGCTAAACCTAAAGCCAAAAAAGCCAAAGCAAAGCGGCCTGGTAAAAACGCCCGTAAACGTAAAAGCACTGGAGCATAAACGCAGTGAGTAATGAATTAATTTATGGTTTTCATTCTATTGAAGCCATTTTGAACAAAGAACCTGAGCGCTTTTTAGAGATCTACGCATTAAAAGGGCGTGAAGATAAACGCTTAAACCCCATCATTAATGAAGCTCGTAGATTTGGTATTTCGGTGCAGTTTATGCAGCGTAAAGCGTTAGATAACAAATCAAAAGGTGAACAACATCAAGGTATTATTGCCAATGTGAAAGCGGCGCGTACTTACAGCGAACGTGATTTAGATGACATCATTGCCAGAGAAGAAAACCCCTTCTTTTTAGTATTAGATGGCGTCACTGATCCGCATAACCTCGGCGCTTGTTTACGTAGTGCTGATGCTGCGGGTGTCCATGGCGTGATCGTACCAAAAGATAAGTCGGCTAAATTAACCGGCACAGCTCGTAAAGTGGCCTGTGGGGCCGCAGAAACGGTGCCTTTGATCCAAGTCACCAACCTTGCTCGTACCTTGCGTGATATTAAAGAGGCGGGAGTTTGGGTTGCTGGTACGGCGGGTGAAACAGACACTCATGTGTTTGATGCAAGCTTAACGGGTCCAATTGCAATCATCATGGGGGCAGAAGGAGACGGCATGCGCCGTTTAACCCGTGAACATTGCGATATTTTAGTGAAAATTCCTATGGTTGGCACGGTATCAAGTTTGAACGTGTCAGTGGCAACTGGAGTGTGTTTGTTTGAAGTGTTGCGTCAACGTAACGCGGTCTAACTCACAGACAGTGTTATTCATGAGGTTAGAGATTACTCTGACCTCATTATCTTTTTTCCCTTGTGTTACCTCACTATTCCTCAGCCAGCAAACGGGCTAATTCAGCCAATGAGCGCACAGTATAAGTAGGCTTTATGTCTGTTGGGCATGATTGATTCTGGTGCTGTAACCAGCAGCTGTCAATACCAAACTGGTTAGCACCCAAAATGTCGCTACTCGGGGTATCACCGACCATCAGTACTTTAGATTTATTTGGCTCACCAAAAAGCGATAAAGTGTGTTGGAAAATCTTGGGGTCTGGTTTTGCAATGCCGACTAGCTCAGAAATAACCAAGTGCTCAAAGTGTTCAGTAAGACCGGTGTGAGCCAATCTACGTTGCTGTAACGCTGCAAACCCATTGGTAATGATCCCTAGCTTGGCTTTACCCTGTAACAGGGTTAATAATTCGCGCGCACCGGGTAAAGGTTCACAAATTGCAGCCATTGCCGTTAAAAACCCTTCGTTGAGTTGCTCCGCAGGTACATTGAGCTTGTTGGCCCACGATGAAAAGCGAGTAACTTGTAATGTTTTGGCATCGATACGGCCTGCCTGATAATCCAGCCATAATGGTGCGTTGACCTGCTGATATTCTGTAAAGTGTTCAGTAGTAAACGTGACCCCATATTGTATGAACATGGCTTGCAGCCCAGCAAATGAATTAAAGCTAAACAGAGTTTCATCGGCATCAAATAAAATATGCGTGTATTTCATAGTACCCTTTATTGATTGTTGAATAGTTCCGCGTGAATGAAAGGCGCCATAGCAAGGGTCAAGGCTTGTGTGTAAGTGCCTTCACGGGTTGCTAAGTTGTTGGTAAGTAAACCAATCGCACCGCCTTTTTGCTTTATGTTGGTGGTGTTGAAAGTTTTGTCCATCACAGGTCCAAGTTCCTCTCCTGCGATCAGTGCGTCAAAAATCACTTGAGGAAGCGGTAGGTTACTGCTGCGGTTAACACTGGTGTGCTGTAAATTGGCTATTACGACATAAGCAAATGTGGCTGGCCCATAGCTAAATTGGTGTGCGCCACCTTCCATTGCACAGTAATAATCAGCTTTGTGATGCTGCATTAAATACTCGACCCTATTTTGCGCGCCAAGCCGTGTTTGTTCTTCCCCTAACGGTTGTTCAGGCACCAAAGAAGGTGCATGCAGCCCTTCGCAATGGATAGTCTTATCAGGAAAGTAATTGCTAAAAACCTGCTTTGCAGCATTTATTTTTATTGGGTTTTGCGAGCCAACTAAGATGCTTAACTGTGTCATTGAAATCTCGTGCGGTACAAAAGAGCAAACAGTGTAAGCTTGGTATTATTTACCCGCAAGTTAAATAACCTCAGGTTTGGATAAGGGTTTTGGAATAGAAAGTGTTTTGAAAACAAACATACGTACAATCCAATGATGATATTTTGCTCAATATCAAGGCGCTTTTATGCAGTAATAGCGGGCTATTACAAATGAAAGTAACGCCGAGAGTGAGGAAAATAGCTTTATTGGGCAAATTCGCTTATCCAGAGCTGAGGTTAATTAACCTCAGATTTGAGTAAGGGTTTTGGAATAGAAAATGTTTTATAAATAAACTTACGTACAATTCAATGATGATATTTTGTTCAATATCAAGGCGCTTTTATGCAGTAATAGCGGGCTACTACAAATGAAAGCAACGCCGAGAGTGAGAAAAATAGCTTTATTGGGCAAATTCGCTTATCCAGAGCTGAGGTTAAATAGGTAAGTCGACCTGTCCCATGCTTTCTAAGGCGCGCTTTTTGAGTAATAGGTCTTTGATAAGCGGGGTTAATACTAGCTCCATTGCTAAGCCCATTTTCCCACCTGGTACGACAAGGGTGTTCATTCTTGACATAAAACTGCCTTCTATCATTTGCAGGTAATAGGGAAAATTAACGTCGTCGATACCACGAAAGCGGATCACCACAAAACTTTCATCTAAAGAGGGGATATCTTTGGCGCTAAATGGGTTTGACGTGTCGACTGTCGGCACTCGTTGAAAGTTGATATGGGTGCGTGAGAATTGGGGGGTGATGTGGGTAATGTAATCATCCATACTGCGCACAATTGAACTCATCACGGCTTCGCGTGAATGGCCTCGTTCGTTGGTGTCACGGATCATTTTTTGGATCCACTCAAGGTTGATAATTGGCACCATACCGATGAGTAAATCGACGTGTTTAGCAACGTCATGTTCTTGTGTTACTACGCCCCCATGGAGCCCCTCATAAAAAAGCACATCGGTATTTTTATCTAGCTGCTGGTAGGGTGTAAATGTACCGGGCAGCTGATTATACGGCACAGCATCATCAAAAGTATGCAAATACCGGCGAACCCGACCTTCACCGAGCTGACCATAATTGTCAAAAAGCTCCTCTAGTGCACAAAAGTCATTGGCTTCTTTGCCAAAGTAGCTGATGTGTTTGCCTTCTTGTAATGCTTCACGTTTGAGCTTATCCATTTCTGGGCGGGTATAACGGTGAAAGCTGTCCCCTTCAATCAATGCAGCATTGGCATCAAGACTACGAAAGATATGTTTGATAGCATTGGTGGTGGTAGTTGTTCCTGCACCAGAGCTACCTGTAATGGCTATTATCGGATGTTTTTGCGACATATTCGCCTCATGATCTCAGTAATTGGGAACGTTTGTGAAATTGATGTTACCTGATGCCGGCAAGATAGCAAGCTTTGTGCTTTGTTTAGCAAGTGGTTATCATAGGCAAAAAAAGACAGGGAATATTATGAAGGTTCTAGTTTTTATCAGCACGCTGTGGTGTGCATTTACCAGTATTCATGCCATTTCAGCCATGCCAAGTAGCCAATTGTTTGTGGCTGAAAAAACGGCGCAAGGTGTTAAAGTGAAAGCCATTACGTCGGATGATAGTTACCATAATCAGCCCCTTACAACCGATAACGGCGTGTATTTTACCAAAGAGTTAAGCACGCAAGAGGGCAGTCAAACAGATTTGTTTTTCTATGACTTCACCACGCAGCAAACGCGTAACCTGACCAATTCCCCCGTCTCGGAATATTCACCGACTTTATACCCTCACGATGACGGCCTATCAACCATTGTGGTTGAAAGTACAGGTAAGCAGCGGCTTTGGTTTTATCCATTTGATAGCGCTCGTAAAGCAACGCCTTTATTGGCACATATAGATCCTGTGGGCTATCACGTGTGGGGTGCACAGCAAGATGTGATGTTATTTGTGTTAGGTACGCCACATGAACTGCACTTCACAGATACCAATGGTCATTTACCTAAGTTAGTTGCTAAAGACATTGATAGAAGCTTAGCGTTTAATAAAGCCAAGCAGGTTTATTCATTTACTTACAATAAAAATAATCAACTATGGCTGGCAACTTATTCACCAAAAACAGAATTGGTGACATCACATTTTGTGTTACCTAAACCAGTGCGAGATTACACCTGGTTAGATGATGACACTGTTGCCTATGCGGTGAATAATCGAATTTACATGCGCTCTATCACTTCTCCCAAAGCGGTATCACAGTGGATGAACTTAACCCAGTATTGCAAAACGCAGGTAACACGATTGAGTCACCGTGCTGGGAAAGTGGCATTTGTTTGTAAGAAGCGTTAATTATTGCTGAAAAAAGCAGGCTTGTTGTCTAAAATACGCAGCAAGTATCATGAATGATAAAGATAAGGCAAGGTATGGCTATTTTAGTTACAGGTGGTGCAGGGTATATTGGATCACATACTGTTTTAGAGCTTTTGAATGAAGGTGAGCAGGTTGTGGTGGTTGATAATCTGTGTAATTCATCTTCAGAGTCGCTCACCCGCGTGAAAGATATCACGGGTAAAGACGTAGTATTTCATCAAGGTGATATTTTAGATAAAGCTTTTCTAGATAACGTTTTTCAACAGCATACGATTGATCAGGTTATTCATTTTGCAGGCTTAAAGGCGGTAGGTGAGTCTGTTCGTAAGCCGGTTGAGTATTATCAAACCAACGTACAGGGCACATTAACCTTACTGGATGCGATGCGGGATGCTGGCGTATTTAAGTTGGTGTTTAGTTCGTCGGCGACGGTATATGGCGATCCTGCGAGTTTACCAATTCGTGAAGATTTCCCAGTGGGGGGCACGACTAACCCCTATGGTACGTCTAAATTAATGGTTGAAATGGTTTTACAAGATGTGGCTAAGTCAGACTCGCGCTGGGCTTTTGCTATATTGCGTTACTTTAACCCTGTTGGGGCACATGAATCTGGACGCATTGGTGAAGACCCTAATGGTATCCCGAATAATTTGCTGCCGTATATTGCGCAAGTGGCTGTAGGTAAGCTAGAAAGCTTAGGGGTGTTTGGCAACGACTATGACACAGTGGATGGCACGGGTGTACGCGATTACATTCACGTGGTTGATTTGGCTTTAGGGCATTTAAAAGCGCTGACACACATAAGCCGTCATAGTGGCGTGCATATTTATAATCTAGGCACAGGTAATGGCTATTCAGTGTTACAAATGGTGCAGGCATTTGAAGCGGCTTCTGATAAAGCGGTGCCTTATACGATTTCACCGCGTAGAGAAGGTGATATCGCGGCCTGCTATGCAGCCCCAGAGAAAGCTCGTACGGAACTTAACTGGCAAGCTGAGCGTGGTATTGACGAGATGATGCAAGATACATGGCGCTGGCAAAGTGGTAACCCACAAGGCTATAGCGCATAAACGTATTTTTGCAGGTCGACAATTCAAATAAAGCCCCATGTTGGGGCTTTTCATTTTTGGGGGTTTTATTGGAATTAACGTGGTTATGCCATGGCCAGCTCAGACTTGGCACCAAGCCAGCGCCTGACTAAGGGCTCAATCATATCTGGGTGGCTTTTCATCAGCGTAAATGCCAGTGGGCGTACCTGATTCAATAAGGCTTTGTCGCGGTTTAAATCGGCAATTTTAAATTCTGCAAGGCCAGTTTGTTTAGTACCAAGTACTTCCCCTGGGCCGCGAATTTCTAAGTCACGCTCAGCAATTACAAACCCGTCATTACTATCACGTAAAACGCCTAAGCGCTTTTGTGCAGTGACAGACAAAGGGGCATGATACAAAAGTAGGCAGTGGGATGCGATGGCCCCTCGGCCCACTCGACCACGTAATTGGTGTAACTGTGCTAATCCCAGTCTTTCTGGGTTTTCAATGATAATCAGGCTGGCGTTTGGTACATCTACGCCGACCTCTATAACCGTGGTAGCCACTAAAACGTGTGTGTCACCGCGTTTAAAGGCTGCCATGATCTCTTGTTTTTCTTTGGCTTTCATTCTGCCGTGCACTAAGGCAATTTTGAGTTCAGGCAATAGCTCAGTGAGCTGTTGTGCAGTATCTTCAGCAGCTTGACATTGTAATGCTTCTGACTCATCAATGAGTGTGCAGACCCAATATACTTGGCGGCTATCGTCTACACAGGCTTTTTTTACACGCTCGATGACTTGCTCTCGGCGTGTATCAGGCACTGCGACCGTCATGATCGGGGTTCGTCCTGGCGGCAGTTCATCTATGACTGAAGTTTCTAAGTCGGCATAAGCGGTCATTGCCAAGGTACGAGGAATTGGTGTCGCAGTCATGACTAGCTGGTGGGGGTAACAGTCATTAAATTTCCCTTTCTCACGTAATGCGAGTCGTTGATGAACACCAAAACGATGTTGTTCATCAATGATGATCAATGCAAGGTTATAAAACTGCACTTGTTCTTGAAATAATGCATGGGTACCAATGACCATTTGCGCTTTACCAGAACTAATTTGCTCCAGTACTTTTTCACGCTCTTTGCCTTTAGTTTTACCGCCGAGCCAAACCACTTCAATACCAAGCTGAGTAAACCAAGCGGTAAAGTTAATACCATGTTGTTCTGACAGTATTTCGGTGGGGGCCATTAAGGCCACTTGATACCCTTTGGCAATCGCGGTGAGTGCCGCAAGGGCTGCAACCAAGGTTTTACCAGAGCCAACATCACCTTGCACGAGTCGCATCATCGGAAATGGCTGTTGTAAGTCTTGTTTAATTTCTGCCACAACACGGCTTTGTGCATTGGTAGGTGAAAAAGGCAACTCAGCCAAAAATAGGGATTCGAATGTATTCGTTGGTGGTAAAGGCACTGCTTTAACGGCTTGGCCTTTTTGTCTTAACTGTAACAAACTGAGATTTTGTGCCAGCAATTCTTCAAATGCCAGACGCTGCTGGGCAGGGTGCTGACCTAGTTCAAGTTCGGTGAGGTTAATGTGTTGCGGCGGCCTGTGTAGCAGAAGTACCGCCTCAGTTACACTCAGTTGTGAGGGGCGATATTGACTGGGTAAGTACTCTTCTATTTGATACTTTTCTAATAGGGCCAGAGCTTTATTAGCGATAGACCGAATACTGAGCTGCTTCAGCCCTTCAGTGGTAGGGTAAACCGCTGTTAAGGTGCTTAGTTCAGGGTCTAATGGTTCACTTTGACACTCTCTAATACTGTATTCAGGGTGTGCCATTTCAAAGCCTGCGCGGCCCCTGCGTACTTCACCAAAGCAGCGAATGATTTTTCCCGTCGCCATGGCATTTTTTTGTGCGGCGTTAAAGTTAAAAAACCGCAGCGTTAAACGGCCAGTGCCGTCATTGACTTGGCAGACCAACATGCGACGTTTGCCAATGGTAATTTGTGCATGTTCTATTTCTGCTTCAATGCTCACATGGCTATGGGCACTCAATTGTGCGATTGAGTATGTTCTGGCCCTGTCTTCGTAGCGCAGCGGTAAATGAAAAAGCATATCTTGGACACTACGAATACCCAACTTAGCCAGTTTTTCAGCCACTTTAGGACCGACACCTTTTAACTCAGTGATTGGGTAACTTGATAGAGTGGGGTTCGACATACTTTTCCTTGTTATTTATTTGGGGTTGCTAAACTTAAGCGTGTTCCAAAAGGCCTCATCTGCCACAATTTCGCCATCGTCATCTAACTCAGGGTAAGGTAAGCCTTTTTCCACGCAGCGCTCTGCGATAATCGGATGACAGCCTTCAAACAATAAGCGATGTTTAATACTTTCATCAAGCATATCATTACGTTGATAGCAGCCAGCGGCTTCTCGTTGTCTTTGTGCTTCATATAAAATGAGTGCAGCAGCCACCGATACATTTAACGATTGCACCATGCCTTCCATCGGGATCACGATGTGTTGATCGGCATGTGCCAAAGCATCATCTGATATACCTGTGCGCTCTTGGCCGACGATAATTGCGGTAGGCTTGGTGTAATCAATTTCCCTGAAATCGACCGCACTGTCGCTGAGGTTAGTAGCCAGTATTTGAATGTCTGGGTTTTGCGCTCTAATGGCGCCGACGGCATCATGAATGTCATCGTGCATATGGGTTTCTACCCAGTTTTTACTGCCACCAGAGGTATTGTTGGTTAAGCGGCGCTGCTCTTGCGGCCAAACAGCATGGACATGGTGACACCCGACTGCATCAGCAGTACGCACGATTGCTGATAGGTTATGATGTTTATGTACCTCATCTAAACAGACGGTTAAATCAGTTTGTCGCCTATCTAAGACGCGTTTCACGCGATGGTAGCGTTTATTGTCCATCGTTATACAGCTCACAGAATCAAAATTTTGGCGATTATACCGAAATTATGGGTTAACTTCACGGGCGATAGGGTTTTGCAGTGAGATCAAGGTTTCTGTTGATTGAATGGCTTCAATAGTTTGAATTTTATTGATCAATACATCTTGTAAGTGTTCGATGGAGCGTGTCATCACCTTGATGAAAATACTGTAATTACCTGTGGTGTAATAGGCTTCTACAACTTCTTCAAAACCTTCTAGCTGCATTATTGTATCAGGGTAATCTCTGGCATGTTTCAAGTTGACGCCAATAAAGCAGCACACATCGAAGCCTAACTTTTTAGGATTTATGGTGACGCGAGTCCCTTGAATGATCCCTGCCTGCTTCATTTTTTCTACTCGAACATGAATGGTTCCTGCACTTACATCAAAACGCTTGGCCAATTCTGCATACGCAGCCCTTGCATTGTCCATGAGTGCATTCAAAATGGATTTATCGAGATTATCGATTTGATAATTTTCCAATAGATTTACCACTGTTTTTTATTGATTATATAAAATATAGCGGTATTTTTTGGGTATTAATATAGGTTTTTGTTATTTTTGTTGAGGTATGTTGATTTTTGGTTCGATTTTGTTGACGATGTGTTTAAGCCATGCAGAGCAGGGCAATAAAAATTCAACAGGTTTAAATTGGGAATGAGGTCCGGTTATGAAAACAACTTATCAGCAAACACAGCAACAAATTAGCAGCGTAAAACGTATTTTTTCTGAACAGTTAGAAAGCCGTTTAGGTTTAATGGAAGTGCAAGCACCTATTTTGGCTAAAGTCGGTGATGGTATTCAAGATAACTTAAGTGGCACCGAAAAAGCTGTTTCAGTGTCGGTTAAAGCGATCCCTGATGCACACTTCGAAGTGGTTCATTCATTGGCTAAATGGAAGCGCAAAACACTTGGTGATTATGGCTTTGCAATTGGAGAGGGACTTTATACGCATATGAAGGCACTGCGCCCAGATGAAGATAGGCTCTCACCTATTCACTCAGTATATGTAGACCAGTGGGACTGGGAAAAAGTAATTAGCACCGAAGTAGATCGTTCTTTAGCGGGTTTAAAGCAAACTGTCACCGAGTTATATGAGGCTATTAAGTCGACTGAGCAAAGCGTTGCGAGCCAGTTTGGGTTAACGCCATTTTTACCTGAATCAATTACATTTGTACACAGTGAAGATTTACTGAAAATGTACCCAGATTTTACTGCGAAACAACGTGAAAAAGCCATAGCCCAAGAATATGGCGCAGTATTTCTCATAGGTATTGGCGGTGCATTGAGTGATGGTAAAATTCATGATGTTCGTGCGCCTGATTATGATGATTGGTCGACACCAACCTGTGATAAATACAGTGGCTTAAATGGTGATATTTTAGTTTGGAACCCTATTTTAGAAGATGCATTTGAGATTTCTTCAATGGGTATTCGAGTGTGCCCTGAAGCTTTAAAACGTCAACTGGAAATAACTCAGGATACAGCGCGTTTAGCACATGACTGGCACCAACAATTGGTAGCGGGTGATATGCCGCAAACCATTGGGGGAGGTATCGGACAGTCACGTTTAGTTATGTTGTTATTACAAAAACAGCATATTGCGCAGGTGCAGGTGGGTGTCTGGACGAATGACATCGTTACGCAAGTGGAAGGAACACTTAAATAATAACAGGGTACGAATTAACTTGTTTTGAAATCAATCTCGATTTTTCCATCTTGTAAACTAGCAGTACAGGGTGGATAACTTCGATTGGTTTTATACACTCTATCAAATATATGGATCTCGACCCCAGGGTTAAGGGCTTGATTTGCTGTTAACTTTGTTTGTTCAAGTAAGTCATGTAAGTTTAATTCGAGTTGTGAGAGTTGTTGTTCTAGTTCTTCAGCTTGATGGCAATAATGTTGCTGGGTTGCACCTATTTTTGCCATCAGCTGCTTTTTCTTTTCTACATCTTTTAGCATATCTGCTTTTTCGATTGCTTGTTGTAGTGTGTTTAACTGATCATCAGTTTGGCTAAGTGCTTTTAAACAATCATCTGATTCTTTCGTTATTTTCATCCCACTTCGGGCTAAGTATATAGACATTTTAGCGCCAGATTCACTGCCTATCTCTCCAGCAATGACCATTTTAGCATCTAATATTTCTCCACCGAGCAGCTTCCCTTTCGGGTGTTCATCAATACCGACTTGAATGAGCTTGTTGGCTTTTATATCGCAGTGGTTACTTTGCCTATCAATGAAGACGTTGTCGGCTTCTATATAGGTATATTGGCCGTGAGAGAGATGAATATCTCCTTCAGCAATCAGTCGGCAAGTGAGTCCTTCGTCATTATTTTTATGGTCAAGATGGCCTATCACGGCTTGCTTGACCTCTATGCTACCACCGCTTTTTAACTCTCCAGATTCAACAGAACCCATCACTGTAATGTCACCTTTAGCCGTGACTTTCATACCGGGGGCAACGCCTTGAGTAACGATAACACTGCCATTAAAATCGACATGCCCGCTTCGTACGTTGACTTCACCAATGGTAAATACATCATCTACTCGCATGCCATTTTGAATACTGGAAGGGCAGCCTGCAATAGTGGCAACGAGCTCAAGAGGATTCGCTGGTGATATTTGTGTGCCTTCACCTGCCATCAATTGAAAAGATTCACCAGGCAGTGGAATGATTGAATCTCCGACGACATTAAAGCCTTCTTTGCCAGGAGTGGCTGGGCGTTGCGTAATTAAGACGGTCCCTGGTGCTACGCTTGATAGTGCCCCAAAATCACGCATATCAACCGTACCATCTTCTCTTAGTTTAGGCTGTTTGAGTCTTTCTTTTACGGTTTGCACATGCTGTATGAGTTTTGCAGGTTGTCCATCTACAGATGGGCGGCCTTGTGCTACGATACCTGAGACTTCAACCCCTGGTTCTAATTCAAGTTGCTTGGTAAGAATTTGTTCTAGATAAGCTTGTTTATAGCCTCTACTGACACCTGCTTTGACAATTTCTTTTTTTGCATCTTCAATAGTAACCGACTTACCCCCTTGGGCTGTCGTTAAATTACCAATGGCTTGCATTTGATCATCAGAAACTTGCACTGAAAAGCAAGCATCATGTTGCTTGGCAACCACAAGTTGTTGTTCAGGATAGTCGTTAGTGAAATGCGCTTTGATAGATTCATGATCGACTGCACAATCCGCATAAGGTGAGCGTTCAAGCGCTTCCACAATAAATGCAGCGCTGGGCGGATTAAGTTCCGCGACATTTAGAAGGATATTGCCATTATGTGCTAATTTAAACACGAGTATCATCCTTTACTGTTATTATTGTGAGAGATTAGCTCAAACATTGAACAAATCATTGGATATTCACAGAGTGCTAAATTAATAGTATGTAGTCAAGTGCTTAAGGTCAAAGTTCCGGCAATAAAAAACCCACCAAAAGGTGGGTTTTTTATTCATACACAAATTAATTTGTTGACGGTAACTCCATAATTCCATCAATTTCAATTTGTACACCTTTTGGTAACTCGCGCACACCAATGGCTGCGCGAGCAGGGTATGGCGTTGCAAAGTGCTGGCTCATTATTTCATTTACGGTTGCAAAATTACTGAGGTCCGTTAGGAAAATATTAACTTTCACCATGTCTTGTAATTGACCGCCTGAGGCTTCGCACACAGCCGTTAAATTTTTGAATACCTGTTGTGCTTGTTCTGCAAAGTCTTCAGAAATAACTTCCATTGTTTCAGGCACGAGTGGGATCTGTCCTGATAAATAAACAGCAGTACCTACTTTAACAGCTTGATTGTAAGTACCGATAGCAGCCGGAGCTTGATCTGTGGAAATAATCACTTTATTCATTGTGTGTCCTACTTTTTCCGATATACACGTTGTACATCAGGCATCACGCGAATACGACGCATAATATTAGCGACATGTATTCTATCCTTTACTGTGACACCTAAATCAATGATGTACAAATTGCTTTCTTTTTCATCTGTTGCAATTTCCACGATATTGGCATTGGTTGTTGCAACTACGTTGGTTAGTTTAGCTAATGCACCCTGATGATTAATAATTTCTACACGCAAGGCGGCGATATATTCTTTTTCTGGGTTATCTTCCCATTTTACGATGACATATTTTGAACGCTCACTTTGCCATCCTTTAATGTTTTTACATTCTTGGCGGTGAACCGTCAATCCTTTGCCTTGGCTTACATACGCGGTAATTGCATCGCCAGGTACAGGGCGACAACACTTGGAGTAATTCACAAGCATGCCTTCAGTACCGATGATCGCGGCTTTGGCTTGTTGTGCTATATTTTCAAGCCCTTCCTCTGCTTGCAATAATCTTTTTGCAACGAGCACACTCATGATATTACCACTGCCAATTTCAACCAGCAGTTCCAGCAAACTAGAAAGGTTTTGCTCTTCAAGTACCAAGTCGACTTGTTCAGGGGCGATATCATCGAGCTTTTGCTCGCCTAACGCTGAATCGAGCAATCGACGGCCTAGCAATATAGCTTCTTCTTGATGTTGACTCTGAAGGTAATTTCGCACACCAAGTCGTGCCTTACCAGTGACGATAAAGTTTAACCAAGTGGCATTAGGATGAGCACCAGAGCTGGTAATTACTTCAACCGTTTGCCCTGTGTCTAGTGCCTTACTGAGTGGGTAAGGTTTGCGGTTTACTCGGGCGCCAACACAAGTATTACCTACATCGGTATGCACTGCATAAGCAAAATCAACAGCCGTTGCACCCATTGGTAACTCTACAATACGGCCATCAGGTGTGAAGACATAAATTTCTTCAGGAAAGAGCTCTGTTTTGACGTTTTCCACAAATTCAAATGATGAACCGGCACTTTGTTGAAGCTCCAGTAAGCTCTGCATCCATTGACGTGCGCGCTGTTGTGCCGTATTGCCTGCGCTGTCACCAGATTTTTTATACATCCAATGGGCCGCGACCCCCATATCTGCCATTTGATCCATATCGAGTGTTCGTATTTGGATCTCTACTGGGATCCCGTGAGGGCCGACGAGTGACGTGTGCAGTGATTGATAACCATTGGTTTTCGGTACTGCGATATAATCTTTAAATCGTGTTTCTATCGGTTTGTAGAGGTTATGTGCGACACCTAATACGCGATAGCAAGTATCCATACTGTTTACATTAATACGAAATGCGTAGATATCCATGACTTCATTAAACAATAACTCTTTGTTTAACATTTTTCGATAAATACTATAGAGATGTTTTTCTCTGCCACTAACTGATGCTTCAATACCGGATTCTTTTAAGCGGCTTTCAATTTCAGTCTGTATATTGCTGATGACTTCTTTTCGATTACCACGTGCTTTCGCAACTTCCGATTTCAGTGCTCTGTGACGCATTGGATAAAGCGCTTGAAACCCTAAATCTTCTAATTCGTTCTTGATATCGTGAATACCTAAACGATTAGCAATCGGGGCAAATATTTCTAACGTTTCTCTCGCAATTCGGCGGCGTTTGTCTGGGCGTAATGCGCCCAAAGTTCGCATATTATGAGTACGATCAGCCAGCTTAATCAAAATGACACGAATGTCTTGTGTCATTGCCATGATCATTTTTCGATAGTTTTCAGCTTGGAATTCTTTTTTATCTTTGAAGCTTAACTTATCAAGCTTACTTACACCTTCGACTAATTCTGCGACGGTATTACCAAATATCTCAGCAAGGTCTTGTTGACTAAAATCAGTGTCTTCAATAACGTCATGCATTAACGCGGCCATGAGCGTTTCATGATCAAGGCGCATTCCTGCGAGAATTTGGGTTACTTCAACAGGGTGAGTAATATAAGGCTCACCACTTGAGCGAGTTTGTCCTTCATGTGCCTCACGGGCTACAACGTAAGCTTTTTGCACGAGCTCAACGTCAGCAGGAAGTAAATACTCAGAGATTTTCTTTTTTAGGCCTTCAAAAAGGTACATTCACACTCCGATGTTCCAGTGAAGTAATAGATATGTTACGAATATACGATGAATTTCAAGATAAACCAACGGCTAGTTGGGACTTTATGGTGATTACATAAATAAAAATATGAGGGATTCAAGGTAATCGAAAGTAATTCTTGTCTAATAAAAACAGCAATGCCAGCAAAAGTGCTGGCATTGTCGTATTTTTGTTGCAGGTTATTAGCTGTTTCCGCCAACAATTGCTGCTACAGCTGCAAGTTCAGCTGCTTCTTGGTTTTGTTGTTCTTCACGATCAATTAAATCAAGTGAAGAGCTGTCAACCAAGCCCTTTTCAATTTCACGCAAAGCGATAACCGTTGGCTTGTCGTTTTCAGGATCAACCATAGGATCTTTACCACCTACAGCGATTTGACGAGCGCGACGCGCTGCTACCAAGATTAAATCAAAACGGTTACCAATTGCATCTACTGCATCTTCTACAGTTACGCGAGCCATCGAAGCACTCCAAAGTTATTCATTTCCAAAAGGCTAGTTTACTGCACACAAGCCATTTCGCCAAGTGGGTGGTTAAAATTTATCTCTATTTTACTTTAAAAGATCAGAAATGAGTGACTGGTAACGAATATTTTGTGCCTTCAGCTCTAATCGAGCAGCGATGACTATGTGTTCAAGTTGCTTTAGTGTTGCTTCAAAGTCATCATTTATGAGCACGTAGTCAAATTCGCTATAGTGTGAGCTTTCTGATTTGGCTTGTGCCATTCGGCTGGCGATAACTTCTTGTGAGTCTTGCCCACGATTATTTAAGCGTTGCTCTAATTCAGTTTTTGATGGAGGTAAAATGAAAATGGTTTTAACCTCAGGCATGAGCTTTCTGACTTGTTGTGCACCTTGCCAATCAATGTCTAAGAACACATCGATACCAGCGGCGAGTTGCTGCTCGATGGCGGCTTTTGAAGTACCGTAATAGTTTTCAAACACTTGCGCCCATTCAAAAAAATCATTTTTCTCGATGAGTGATTTGAATTGCTCAACATTTACGAAATGGTAATGTTCGGCGTTGTTTTCACCCGGTCGGGGATTGCGGGTGGTATGAGAAACAGAGACTTTCACGTCATTATGTTTATCTAGTAATGCTTTGATCAGGCTTGATTTCCCAGCACCTGATGGGGCTGATAAAATAAATAAGTTACCGCGAGCTGTTTCGGTCATCGTCAATCGCCAGTTTATTTGAGCAGATGCCGTGACCTGCCCATGAAAATTAATAGAGTCAGGTATTTTAAACTTTACTGGCTTGAGTTACCAGCGGTGCATATAAATTCAACGCTTTTGAGGTGACACAACGCCACAAAGGTGCTTCTAAATAACTAGAAGCACCGGCGAATGGTTATTCGCTCTGATAGGGACTTCCGTTGGAAATCCAATCGGCGGCGGGGTGTCCTTTTAGATGATGGTCGTAATACTCCATCATACGAATTGAGAAATCGACTTGATTAGGAAATTGCTTCAAATGGTGAGGCTCACCTTCATATTGCAAGAAAGTGGCATCTTTTCCCAAACGTCGTAATGCTAAATAATATTGAATACCTTCTTGCCAAGGTACGGCGCCATCTTTGTCACCAAACATCATTAAAATAGGGGTGTTGACTTTGTCCGCAAAAAAGACAGGGGAGTTTTCAATGTATAAATCGAGCGCTTGATGTAAAGGCTTACCTATACGGCTTTGACCGGTTTCGTATTGAAACTGCCGTGCGAGGCCTGATTTCAGTCTTATACCACTGTATGCGGATGTCATATTGGTCACTGGTGCACCAGACACAACGGCTTTAAACATATCGGTTTGTGTGATCATATACGCACTTTGATAGCCAGCCCAAGAATGGCCTTGTAATCCTATTTTATCAGGGTGCGCAACCCCGATATCAATGAGCTTTTGTGCTGCGTTAATCATAGTTTGCGTAGAAGATGGCCCAGGTTTGCCAATTTCAAATCGAATATCAGGCAAAAATATTGCGTAACCATTAGAAGTGAACATTGGGAAATTAGGGCGATGATTTAGCTCCATTTTTGGAAAGTCATACATGCGTTGGCTCATATAACGGTAGAAATAAATCACCACCGGTAATTTGTCGCCTGCACGGTAATTTTCAGGCTTGATTAATACGCCTTGTAAGTCTTCACCATTGTACCCTTTGTACTTGATAAGTTCAGGCTTTTGACCCCATGAGAATTTAGCGGCTTGAGGATTAAGATTAGTGACTTTTTTCGGATTGCGATAGGTACTATTGGTTTGCCAGATATCCGGGAACTCATGATAACTTTGTTTGGTAAAGAGTAATGTATCGCTATGTTTGGCTTTTTTTAGTACATCAAAACGCGCGGTATCACTGAGCACAGTAGTGAGTTTATTGTCTTTTAACGATAGAGTTGCAATGTGCGTTTGCTTATTATTCAAGTTATGGGCACTTAATGTAAGCGTTTGACCCGGTGTAAAGCCAGTAGCTAACTTGTCAAGATGACGCACACGATACTGTGTTTTGGTTTCTCTGCCTTGAGTTAAGCGAGCGGCTGTTTTTGTGGTTACGTCAAAGGCCCAAATATCATATTTGCTGTAGGCGTATAGCGTTTTACCATCCAGTTGCCATCCTGCGAATTTATAGCCAGCTTGTTCACTGGGGTAATCATGCCTATCATCGGCAAAAATAGCATGATTAATATTATGAGTGAGCGATGTACGGGTATTTGTGGTCAAGTCTTTGAGCCAAATTTGCTGGTTTTGAAAGTATGCCGCAAATTGACCTGTTGGTGAGAGTGACGGTTTAAAGCGTGTTCGCGTTGTAATGCTTTTTTTATTACCATTTTTTACATTAACAGCGTAGTAGTCGTAGAAAAAGCCGTTATACATGATTTCTTCTAGGTAGGCGGTATTATCACTTCCTAATAAGAATTGAGCTTCCGTATGCAGTGTGAGATCTTGAACCTGAGGACCGGAAAGTTGTACTACTTTTTCACTATTTATATGGTACACCGCTTGATAATGACGATGTTTATTGGTTTCTTGCCACGTTTTAACTTCTCTAGGTTTAATTTGTGCATCGTCATTGTGCCAAATCTTTAGGCCTTTGTGAGCGCGAATAGTATCATAATCATACAGTGAGTCTGTCTCGAGGTACTTTAACTCAGGGGGTTTTACGTTGAGCTCGGGACGATTTTGAAAGTACAGACGTTCCCCATGTTCAGACCACGTCAACTTGGCTGTTTTAGCCGTAAACCATCCGTCAGAGTTTTTTACTGACTTAAGTGTGTTGGTCGCAGCGTTCCAGAGTGTTACTTGGTAATTGCGGCGGCGAGGGTCGTCGTTTACATAGTTGCCCATATTGAACGCGACAAGTGGCTTTGTTGGATGCCATGTTGCTTGACTTAGTGTGACACCCGGTTCACTGATAAGGGGTGTTTGCTTAGCGTTAGACAGATGAAAAAAGCCAATTTGGTTTTGACTACCATTACTATTATGGGTAGCAAAAATAACACCATGACTTGTGGGGCTTAATGCGTACTTGCCAACTTGTGCAACACGATGTGTGGTGTTTGTACTGAGATTTACAATCACCAGTGTGTGATGTTCATCTTTTTTATCTGCTGCAATCTCTGCATCTATTGTTTCATCTTTCTTTTTCTGCTCGTCCTGATGTACTTCACGGTATGCAAGCCAAAGACCATCGTCAGACACTTGATAGTCTTTTACTTTAGAGAATATTTGTTGTTCTTTTGTGGTGGTATTGATGAGTACTAGATCATTCGTGAGTGCTTTTTTTTGTTTTTTTGTGGCAGTTTCAGTTTCTAGTAAAGACGGTATTTTAGTAAATGAAACCCAAAGTGCATTTTTATTGATTTGCGGTTTAATCCCACGCTCGACGGTCGTTAATAGCTGATTGTTTTTGAGTGAATAAATATGGCCGACAGCGTCACCACGATAAGGGGTTGCAGAAAATGATAGCCATGCTCCATTTTCAGACAATTGTGTATTTTTAGCATACTTAAAGTCAAATACATCTTTAAATCCTAACGGCTTCTGGCCATATGCTGCGGTACTTAAAAGCACAGAGGCAATGGCAAACGAAGTAACTTTCATCATGAGTTATATTCTTTATTTTTAGACTTATGGTCAGTTTTAGCACTTTTTTGTAGGGTAAATAAAGTGTCGTGCGTTTAGCGTGCAGGTTAACCAGATAGATAGCGTGTCACAGAGTATCAGAAACCCTAAAGGCGCGATAACGCGTGAATTTAAGAGAAAAGTAGCTAAGAGGAGATACTCTACTCACTCAAATTACTCAAGTGAGTAGGGCATTTTAGTTTAACCAGATCTTTTGAAGCTCAAGCCACTGAGTTTCAAATTGTTGACTGGGACGCGCAGTAAAGTCGCTGCGCACGAATTGATTCATTTTACCTTCTACGTAGGCGAGAAAAAAATTAGCCAAAGCAGCTTCATCAATTAAAAAGGTTTTACCCTCTCGTAATTTTCGCTCTCGTAACACTTGTTTAAATTGTGTTTCTAGCTTTTCGAAGAAACTTTGCACGCGTTCACGCAGACGCTCTTGTTCACCTTGCAGTGCATCACCTGTTAGGATGCGGGTTATCCCTGGGTTTTTTTCTGAGAATGTCAGTAAGAGTACCAAGATGTTATAAACACGGCTCTGAGTTTCTTTCTCATTATCTAAGATCAAATTAATACGAGAGAGTAAAGTGTCTTCGATAAACTCAATCAAGCCTTCAAACATCCGAGCTTTACTGGGAAAGTGTCTATATAGTGCGGCTTCTGAAACGCCCACCTCAGCAGCCAATTTTGCAGTAGTGATGCGTTGACCTGGGCTCGTTTCTAACATTTGTGCGAGAGATTGAAGTATTTGCTCTTTGCGGTTACTGCGTTTGGTCGCTGGCATGAACCTTCCTTTATATTATCGTTATTATGGTCAGTGCAAACCCCAAGCTGTTTACACATATACTTGGATCCATATGTTAATGTTTTATTCAGTTTCGTGCCAGTATTTTCAAAACCACTTACTTAAGACGTTTGGCTAATGCGTGTAAGAGTTGCATTGCCAGCTGCTGTTTACTCGTAGCTGGTAAATTTAGACTATCATCAGGCCAGTATAGAGTGAGCGCATTGTTGTTTGCATTAAACCCGAGACCTTGCACAGACACATCGTTGGCACAGATCATATCTAAGTTTTTATTTTTGAGTTTATCTTGTGCATAGACCGAGGTATTTTGAGTCTCTGCTGCGAAACCAACGGTATACGGGCGCTGTGCTTTAAGCGCTGCCACGTGTGCTATCACGTCGGGGTTTTTGATCATGGTGAGTGTGATTTCGTCACCTTGTTTTTTAATTTTTTGATCTGAGATAGTCGCTGCACGATAGTCTGCAACCGCTGCACAGCCAATAAAAATATCAGATTGAGGTGCTAAATGCATGGCCGATTTTAACATGTCTTCTGCACTTTCTATTGGGAAGACTTTGGCGTGCGAAGGGGGGGCAATGGCGACTGGGCCAGAGATGATGTTCACTTTTGCGCCTAATGAGAGTGCGGCTTGTGCAATTGCATACCCCATTTTTCCGGAACTATGATTACTAATGAATCGTACCGGGTCGAGCGCTTCTCTGGTTGGCCCAGCTGTGATGGTAATGGTTTTCCCTGCAAAAAGTGGTTCGTGAGATACTGTTAAGCAATGTTCTACGAGTTCTAGTGGTTCAAGCATTCTCCCCGCACCGATATCACCACAGGCTTGTTCTCCTTTACCTGGACCCCAAATTTCGACTCCTCGTGTCTGCAGTGTGTCCAAGTTTGCTTGTGTCGCTGCATGGGCATACATTTGCTGATTCATTGCCGGTGCAACAGCCACTTTGGCGGGCGTGGCTAATAGTAAAGTGGTGAGTAAATCATCGGCAATACCTTGCGCCATTTTCGCTAGAATATTACAGCTTGCTGGAGCGACTAAAATTAAATCAGCCCATTTTGCCAGCTCTATGTGGCCCATTGCGGCTTCAGCGCTTGGGTCTAGTAATGAATCTGCGACGGGCTCTGCCGATACAGCTTGCATTGTCAGTGGGGTAATAAAGTGTTTGGCTGACTCGGTCATCACGACTTTGACGCGACAGCCTCGTTCACTCAGCCTTCTGACAAGCTCTGCACATTTATATGCTGCGATACCCCCACTGATCCCGAGGACAATATTTTTAATTGGTTGGCCCATAACTTAGCTCACCATAGAATAATTTAATTTCACGATGGTGTTAAAGATACCACACAGAAGCGGTGCTGTTTAGGTAAGCAGTACACGCGTCTTTGAAATTCATCAATGACTGACTACACTTTTGTTTACACAGGTGCATCACTAAGGATAGAAAATGCAACTAACAATGCTGCCAAAGCATGACCGCCCAAGAGAGAAGTTGTTAATTCAAGGAGCCAGTAGGTTAACCGATGCAGAATTACTTGCTATTTTTTTACGTACCGGCATAAAAGGGATGAACGCCATTGAGCTGGCTGATTATTTATTAGTACAGAGTAAATCACTTCATAACCTTTTTAATGCTAACTTGGCAGACTTCTCGGCTTTTAAAGGACTAGGAGAAGCAAAGTATGTACAACTACAAGCTGTGCTAGAGTTAAGTAAGCGTTATATAAAAGAGCAGTGCCATCGTAGCAATATTTTAGATTCACCAAATGCAGTTAATGATTATTTAACGATACAGCTAAGAGGACTCGACCATGAAGTATTTATGGTGCTCTATTTGGATAATCAAAATCGATTAATCACAGATGAAATTTTGTTTAGAGGCACCATCAATGCTGCATCAGTTTACCCAAGAGAAGTGGTTAAAGCAGCATTAAAGCATAATGCTGCATCGATTATTTTTGCCCACAATCATCCCAGTGGCTTGGCTGAACCAAGCCAAGCAGACAAATTAATTACCCAAAAATTGCAAAAAGCGTTGGCTTTGGTTGATATTGCGGTTTTGGATCATTTGATTGTTGCAGCTGAGCAGTGTGTTTCTTTTGCGCAAAGAGGCCTAATTTAGCTGGGTTGACACTATAAAGCTGTAAAAAACATCGCTTTGTGGGCCTTTTTGTAAAATAGTTTAATTTAAATGCAGTTTTTACTTTCCCTAACGGCATTCGATCATTATAATTGGCCGCTATCAAATTTACACATGAGCTGATTAGATAGGATCAGATCCTTGATCTCTACCTGTATATGCTGTATAAAGAGCGCCCTCTGATTTACCCTGGGGCCACAGTATTGTCCAAGGGGAAATTAAAAGCTCGAGCGAAGTTATTGGAGATACATAGACATGTCTAAAGTCTGTCAAGTTACAGGTAAGCGCCCAGTGGTTGGTAATCACCGTTCACACGCGCGCAACGCTACTAAGCGTCGCTTCCTACCTAACCTACAAACTCACCGTTTCTGGGTTGAAAGCGAAAAACGTTTCGTTTCACTACGTACTACCACTAAAGGTATGCGTATTATTGATAAAAAAGGCATCGACGCGGTTCTTACTGAAATCCGTGCTCGCGGCGAAAAAGTTTAAGGAGCTGGGATATGCGTGATAAGATCCGTTTAGTTTCTACTGCTGGTACTGGTTATTTCTACACTACCGACAAGAACAAGCGTAACATGCCTGAAAAAATGGAAATCAAAAAGTTCGATCCTAAGGTTCGTAAACATGTGATTTTCAAAGAAGCAAAAATCAAGTAATTTTGCTTTTGAAAGAATATTAAAAACCCAGCTTAGGCTGGGTTTTTTGTTTCTGTGATATGTGATGACACTTAAGCATTTCGCAGTATAGCTAGTTAACCTCAGCTCTGGATAAGCAAATTTGCCCAATAAAGCTATTTTTCTCACTCTCGGCGTTGCCTCCATTTGTAATAGCCCGCTATTACTGCATAAAAGCGCTTTGATATTGAACAAAATATCATCATTGGATTGTACGTAAGTTTGTTTTCAAAACATTTTCTATTCCAAAACCCTTATCCAAACCTGAGCTTATTTAAGCTTAAAATATGTATATCACTTTGCATTGGCTGTGCCTGTACATAGGTGATTGCGCTCTGGTCTGGATGGACGGTATATTGATGAGTAAAATTGGGTGGAGCGGACATAACAAGCTGTTCAGTGTTTGAATCTAAATCAAATTTCCAAACGCCGGACTCAGCGCGATAGAAAAAAACTTTACCGTCAATTAACTGCCAATTGAGCCAATTTATATTACTGAAATCTTTAATGATAAGTTGTTCAGTTTGATTTTTTAGACCCCAAAGGCCCGAGTGATTTCTTTTACTGAAGTATACCTTTCCATTGTATGCATAACCACTATACCCTCCTTTAGTCGTCAATTGTTGATGACTGTTGTCTTGACGATCGAATAGCCACAATTGCCATTGGCCACTTTTATTACTGCTATATATTAGGTTTTGACTATTTTCATTGTAATTTATGACATATGCCTGATGTGATTCCTCAAATATTTTAGTGGTATTTCCAGTTTTAATCTCATATTCATAGACCGCTCCGAACTTTTCAAAAGTGATATATTCATGATCAAAATTAGGTTGGTAGCGTGTGAAGCCAAACTCAAAAGGTAAAACGACGTGTTTTTCTTGCTTATTTTTATATAGTCATAGATCGTGCTGGTGGGCAGCATTTGAAATAAATATCATGGTATTGTTGTGGAGGGCCTGTGGCAATCGGTTTAATGCAGCATTACTATAAAAAGTTTGGGTCGATTTTTGTTTGATATTGAATGTTTGTAATTTAGTGCTGATATCAAACAAGCTAATAAAGAGTTTATTGTGATCATTGATTAAGCTCGTAGCCAACGAGTGTATTGGGCTGCTCATTTGTGCAATAGCATGTGATTGTTTGGTTTTTAAATCAAAAAGAAATAGTGATTTTTTATTAGCAAGGTAGAGCTCATTGTTGTTGGCGCTCCATGTGATGGCATTGAGTGTATGGTCGAGCGTTTAGATATAGCAAAGGTAGAAGGGAAGAGCAAACTTCATTGATTCGATGGCAAGTACAGGGTACTGAGTGGAGTAGGATGATAGCGAGCAACACAGAAGGTGAGCACATTCCGTTAGAAAATGCGAGTCACCAAGTGTTATTTGAATACCCAGATAAGGTAAGCATGGCAGTATCCGTAATATTAAAAGAGGATAAGTAATCTAAAGGCACAGTGAGTGAAATAATTCGACACCGCTACTTTTAGATATGACTACATTGAATTTTTTAGTCATAGTCAACGATTGTTAGCACTGACGGTTTGCACTATAAAAAATGACTAATTTGTCAGGTTTGAGTTGTTAGTTATTTGATTTGTAGGTGCTTTGTAACATTTATCAGTTAAGTGCAGGTTCAATAATAAGGTGGCTTCGATCATGTGGCCTACCTTGATTTTTTTGGCCTCAATAGACGCTTTTCTGGTAATGAACTGCGCTTGTTCGGCGCTTTACATAAAATCATAACAGGGCGAGTGACAAATATATTGTTCGGGTAAATAACTTTATGGCCGTCAATATGTTCTAGAATCACATTCATTAAGCCCATTTCAGAAATACGACCTTCAACAAAGTTGCTGCCATCAATAACCCGTACCCAAAACCCTATACGGCAGTCATTTTGAATAAACAGAATGAGAAAGGACGTTAAATTACTCAGTAACGACCACCCTGCAAACAAGGCTACACCGAGCATGGCAAACAACGAAGAACCTAGCACCAATAACCCTTTTAGTTCGATCCCCCAAAACATAAGCAATAGGCAAACTAACAAAACTGCGACAATGACACGCAGTAAAAGCTTGGCTCTTTGTTGGCGGTGCATATCAATTTTTCCGCGAGTGAGCTGGGTAAGTAAATGTATGCTCAAGCGCATTAATATAGGAAAAAGTAGAATGATTAGGCCAGTGATGACCAGTTTGTATTGTGCCAAAATAAAATCTAAAAATAGCGTTAGGTCAGTCAAAATAAAAGTGCTCGTTAAATATGTATAGCCATAGTGGTACCTTAAACCTTTAAAAGCGGTTTTTGACAGTAAAAAGCCATTGTACATTGTCTACGTCATCGGGGCCGTTAAGGGGGGCTGCGACATCTAAATGTAAGACGAGTCCGGCATTGGCACGACTGGGAGCTAAGCGCAGTCCCGCTCCAAGGTTTTTCAAATAATTAGGATCACTATGCACCAGTGTGTTACCTCTAACTCGACCAATATCAAAATAAACGGCTCCGCCAACTTTAAAGAGTTGCAGTAAATCATATTCCCAATAATAGCGCCGCTCTATGTTTACGAGTACGCTTTTGCTGCCATGCTGGTAGTTGATGGGAAAGCCTCTTAAGCCAGTTTCTCCGCCCAAGGTAAGTTGTTGATCTGCTGTTAAGTTTTTTGCAAATCTCAGTTGTATATTGGCATACCATGAGTCTTGGATAGTGGTATTTAAGTAATATTGGGCGCCTACTTGGGTAACAAAGTTTCTTGCGGTATTTGCTTGGCTATTCCACTGACCAGACAGTGATAGGTTGATACGCCACAAACTGTGATCTGAAGTGTAATGGGCTTTGCTCGCGGAAAATTGGTAGATAAAGTGATTGTCATTATCACTGAGTGCTTTATCTGAATAACCAAGCAGTGCATTAATATTCCAACCTAGGTTCAAGTCTTCAGTACGATATATCGAATCAAAATTACGGACCTTTATGAACTTATCTTCTAACCATTGACCTTGTATATAGGGGTAACTCAATGTGCGATTGTGGGCCAGCGGCAAAGTGGTATTGGCTAACTTTTTAAAGGTTTGCTGATCGTATTGATAACCCAGAGTAAGGCGCTGTGTCCAGTTATTATTAAGCTGCTGGGCATGACCAAAGTAAATTTGGCTAATATCGCTGTGCTGTGAGAACTCAGAAATGGTTTCTCCATCTTGATATAGAGACTCATTTCGTTCATCTTTATAATTTAATATACCGTAGCTGTATGGCGTATCGGTAGAAAAAAAGGGGTAATTGACACCAACATAATGCCGTGAACCATCATCATTATCAGCATATTCAACTCGGCCACGATAACGCGTAGATAAAATGTTTGGGTCATCGTATACAAATAGGTAACCAGAACGGTCTTGATCTTTAGTATGGGTGAGTGACAGGCGTTTCCCCCAACCAAATAGGTTACTCTCTCTAAAGCCGATACGAGATGAGTTTTCACCGCCACTGCGGCTAAAACTTAAATCAGGTAAGAGCGTCCATAAATCGCGCGTGACGACCGTGATATTTATAGTGCCATCACAATTTTCATCAGCGTAAATTCGAGCATCATACAGATAGCTCTGCTGTCGCAATAAGCGCTCTGACTCCACTACTTTTTTGATTGAATAGTCATCACCTTGCTCGAACAATAGGAGCGCCATGATCACGTTTGGTTTGGTGGTAATATGCGTGCGGTTTGCAAAGCGAAATACGGGGTTATCTTCTTCGGGCAGGCTAGTGTCAAAAACATTCAATTGCTGTAGTTTGATAGCCGTTATGGTTTTCCCCGGAGCCTGCACAGGTAATTGTGCGTGAGTATCAAGTTGCCGCGTCAATGGTATATCGTGAACGACATTATCGCCCTTGTTTGCACATTGAGTTGAGTCAGTGTGGGCGAACACAGAAGTTTCACTGTAGCCAGAAAATGAGGCAACTAAGCACAGTATGAGTGCAAGTTGTGTTTTTATACTCGCTAGCATAAAGCTCCACAAACAATCAATTGACTGAAATTTATTATGATCACTATGACCATAATCTATTTCTTAAGTCTATCTGATTATTGAAAACTTGTTAGTAAATATTTAGATAAATTAACGAGTTGCTCTTCAGATTCGGTGCCCTCGGGCGCTATCCAAATACTGTCTGTATAATGCTCGAAGTTCATATTAAATGTGCTATTTCCATAGCTAAAGCGGGTTTGATGACGATCGGCCCCCTCGAGTTCTTCAATAATAGTGAGCGCTTCTTGATGCAAAAATAGTTTTGCCCAAAATAAATATTCATCTGCTTCTGGTATTTCCGGAACATGAATTAAGAGCACATTGTAGGCGGCATCGAATGTTATTTGTGTCATAAATGGCCCTAAGTTAGATTAGCATGAGGCAAGGTAATTACGGATAAGTTGCATAAACGGCGCGCCATATTTACTGAGTTTAGTAAAACCAACGCCAGACACCGATAGGAACTCGCCATCAGTCGTCGGGGTGAGTTGTGCCATTTCAGCGAGTGTTTTATCATTAAATACCACATAAGGAGGTACATCGTCTTCATCGGCTAACTGTTTACGTAGACTGCGTAACTTAGCAAACAATTTCTTGTCGTAATTGAATTGGGCGAGTTTATCTTGATAAACGTGTTTCGCCTGTAAACGTGGTTCAGCCAATTGTAAGGCGTATTCCCCTTTTAACACTGAACGTGCAGCTTCAGTGAGTTTAAGACTTGCTCCTTGAGTAATATCTTGATTTAGAAGTCCATGGTGGATGAGTTGCCTTAGTACACTTAACCAAAACTCATTACTTTTGTCTTTGCCTAGCCCATAAGTACTTAACTCATGATGTTGATTATCCCGAATGCGACTGGTATTGGCACCGCGTAGCACATCTACAATATAACCTAAGCCAAAGCGTTGCTCGGCGCGGTATACACAGGATAACGCTTGTTGGGCCACTAAAGTGCCATCAAAGCACGTAGGTGGATTTAGGCAAATATCGCAGTTGCCACATGGCTCTCTTTTATATTCACTGAAATAATTTAACAGTATTTGGCGACGGCAAGTTTGTGCTTCTGCAAAGCTTGCCATCGCGTTAAAGCGTTGCTCTTCAACGCGCCGGCGGTGCTCGTCTTCAATGTCCTCAAAAAAGCGTTTTACGCGACCAATATCAGCAGGGTCGAAATACATAATGGCTTCGGCAGCTAAACCATCACGTCCAGCGCGGCCTGTTTCTTGGTAATACGCTTCAATACTTTTAGGAATATCGTAGTGCAGTACAAATCGTACGTTGGGTTTATTAATTCCCATTCCAAATGCAACCGTTGCAACTACAATATGTATGTCATCTCGCGCAAAAGCACTTTGTACAAATTGACGCTGTTCATTGCTCATCCCAGCGTGATATGCCGCGGCATTAAAACCGGCATCAGCCAGCTTTTCAGAGATCTCATCAACGCGCTTTCTACTCGTACAATAAATAATACCGCTTTGATTATTTTGCTCTTTTAAATAGCGCATTAGCTGCGATAATGGCTTGAATTTCTCTTCTATAGTATAGCGAATATTGGGCCTATCGAAGCTACCAGTATGCACATAAGGATTTTGTAAACTGAGTTGGCTAACAATGTCATGGCGCGTTGCGGTATCTGCTGTTGCCGTTAATGCCATCATTGGAATCGTTGGAAAGTGATGTTTTAACTCGCTGAGGCGGCAGTAGTGAGGTCTAAAGTCATGTCCCCAATGTGACACACAATGCGCTTCATCAATGGCAAATAAACTGATTTTTAAATGTCGCATACGTTCGATAAAGTCGTACTGCAACACTTTTTCGGGTGCCACATAAAGTAGCTTGACTTCATCGTGATGCAGGCGTTGATATATGGCTTGTTGTTGTTCTTTTGGGACGCTGTTATTTATATATTCAGCAGCAACACCCAGTGCTTGCAATTGCGTAACTTGATCTTGCATTAAAGAAATTAAGGGCGAAACAACGAGGGTAATACCATCAAGAACCAATGCAGGAACTTGATAGCATAGCGATTTTCCACCTCCAGTGGGAAGTAGAACTAAGCTATCCTGACGTGCTAGGGCTGCTTCGATAACGGCGAGTTGGCCATCTCGAAATTCACTATAACCAAAAATATTTTTGAGTACAGATTTAGCATCATGTTGTGTATTGGTGTGTGCAAGATTATCCATCGCGAGCATTTTAGAGGTTTTTAACCCACTTGTCTGTAACTTTCCAACCTTGAAAAAATACGCAATTGCGCGTAACGTTAACTGGTCAGAGGAGAGGGGGGAGTATGGATAAGTCACAAATCATAACGACAGTAGCTGAAATTTTTGTTGATAAAATGCCGTTTAATCAGTTTTTGGCTATTAGGGTTAATCATTTAGATGCGGAATGTGCAGAAATTCAATTACCTTGGAAAGATGAGTTAATTGGTAATCCGTCACAAAAGATTCTACATGGCGGTGTTATTTCTGCCGTATTAGATAATGTTGGTGGCATGCTGGCAGCAGCATCGATTGTTGATAAACTTGAGGTTGACGTACTCCATACAGTGCCAAAAAAGTTAGCAACCCTTGGCACAATAGACATTCGTACTGATTTCTTACGGCCAGGCCGAGGGAAGTACTTCATAGCAAGTGCCAGTCTTATTCGTGCTGGCAACAAAGTATGTGTGTGTAGAATGGAGCTTCATAATGATGAAGGAATACAAATCGCCTTTGGTACAGGGACCTATTTAGTCGGCTAAATATTTTATATCACTGAAACTGCATTATTTCATAATTAGCACGTATAATGCCCTCCTCTTTGCATCAGATATGATACATATGCCAACCAGTCTTAACAAACAAGGGTACATTTACGCAGTACTTGCATTTTTAATGTGGGGGCTTGCACCGATTTACTTTAAGCAACTCGATCATATCGATGCTTTAGAGATTTTAACTCACCGAATCGTATGGTCAGTGTTGTTTTTACTGGCGATTATTGCGCTAATGAAGCAATGGCATAAAGTAGCCCCGGTCATAAAGCAACCAAAGTTAGTGTTGTTATTATGCTTAAGCTCCACTTTATTGGGTTTTAATTGGGGCTTATTTATATGGGCGGTCAATAATGGACATATGCTAGATGCGAGTCTCGGATATTATATTAACCCATTACTTAATGTCCTTTTGGGAGTGGTCTTTTTAGCGGAACGGTTGAGAAAATGGCAGAAAGTCGCTGTAGGGCTCGCTGTAGCCGGTGTCTCGTTACAAGTGATTAGCTTTGGCTCTTTCCCTGTTATTGCATTTTCACTGGCCAGTTCATTTGCGATTTACGGCTTATTGCGAAAGAAAATGCCTGTAGAGTCTTTACCTGGGCTATTGCTCGAAGCTTTAATTTTATTACCCGCAGCCATTATTTACTGGTGGGTCAGTGAACCATCAACAACCACGAATATGGCTCAAAATTCAGATTTAATTAATCTACTTTTGATTAGTGCGGGCATAGTCACCACTTTGCCATTATTGTGCTTTATTGCTGCGGCTAAACGTTTAGCCTATTCAACATTAGGTTTGTTTCAATATATAGGCCCTAGTTTGATGTTTGTATTGGCTGTAGCATTATATGGGGAGTCTTTTTCTACTGAGCGTATAGTGACTTTTGCATGTATTTGGAGTGCATTGGCGCTATTTAGTTGGGATACATATCGTTCATCAAAGTAACGGATAACGAATAACTGGTTAGGGCAATCAGTATGCCCTAACTTACCACTCTATTTCGACCTTCCTCTTTTGCATCATAGAGTTTTACGTCGGCGGCTTTTAAAAGTGCATCTATTTTTTGCTCTGCCATAGATACAAACCCAATAGAAATAGTAAAGTGGATTTTGTGGGGAGTCATAGAGGCACTGTTTGCATCTAAATACTGCCTAAAGAGTTCTAGTTGTTTCAAGTTCTCTTCTACACTGCCTTGGAGGAAGAAAACGGCAAATTCTTCGCCGCCTAAGCGTGCCTCCAAATCATGTTCGAAGAATTTCTTGAAGCAGACCGCGAGTGCACTGAGCACATCATCTCCCGCATCGTGGCCATATTGATCATTAATACTTTTAAAATGATCAATATCAATCATTGCCAAGGTACTACTTTGTTGCTTCAGCGCTTTTGACTTAAGTACTTTAGTGGTTTGCTCGAAAAAATAACGCCGATTAGGTAATTTGGTTAAATAATCCGTATTAGCTTGAAGGCGGATAGTTGCGATATTATCGAGCATATCTACGTTCTGACTCAAACGGCAATAAAACTCTTCGGCATTAAAGGGTTTTCGGAGGTAGTCGTTCGCACCATTTTTCAAAAAGCGCGCAGATAAATGAGATGCATTAGATCCAGAAATACCAATAATGGCAATATCATCGTCACTGTAGAGTCGACGAATTTCACCACACAGCTCAACACCACTCATTCGTGGCATTTCATTATCGGTAATAATCACCGAGATCTCGGGATTGTTTTGTAGTACCTCAAGCCCTTCTTGACCATCTTTTGCCTCCAAGACCTGATACTTATGTCGCTCTAGAAGTGCGCTGATATAGCGCCTTGTTTGTCGAGAGTCATCAACAACGAGTACTTGTACATTTTCATTACGAGGTAAACGTTGTAGTTGTCTTTTTAAATATTGGTAGGCTTGCTTATTTTCTTTTGTGATGTAATCAATAATGGGATATTTTTCGACGGTTTCCCGTGTTTTGATGTCTAAATTTCCCGTCATAACGATGGTTGGAATTTCTGCCTTAATGGTGCACGGAATTGCTTCTCCGTTGGGGGCATCTGGTAAAATGAAATCAACGACGGCGCAAAAGTACTGATTTTGGCTTACAAGCGCTTTAGCTTCCGCGAGTGAACCGGCAATATCAGCCGTATAACCAGAAGACACTGCGATGTGTTTCTGTACTTTGGCAATTGTGGGTGTATCTTCAATGATAAGTATTCGTCGAGTCACTTATATAAGCCTAGTCGTTCGCTAATACGCACAACATAGTTGTAAACCTATCTCGCCAAAAAAGCAATGACTAATGTGGGGTACAGGTTTATAACTAATTGTTTTTCGTTATATTGTAATAATACTAGACGAAATAATGATGATAACAAGTAAGGAACGTAATTCCTCAATTTAGAAGGATATATCACTGCCAGTATGTTATTCCGAAATTGGTAGTGAGGCGCGCAGTGTATCGCGATACACGCTTATTAACTTGTAGGCTCATGGTATTTTCTTTGGTGACGCATTGCGAGAGTGTCTCTTATTTTCCCGCTGCTGGGTAATTAACTACCCCGTAATTTACCTCCTAACTCCCTAAGTTTTAATAATACTCAAATTGCACCACAAGTGGACTACACTTCCACAGGTTATGGCATATCAATCCCAAGTCGGCAATGTAAATTGCGAGCCAGAAAGCGACATTACGGATTTTTATATTGAGGAGAAGCAATGGACACTGAACTATTGAGGACGTTTGTAGAAGTTGTCAATACACGGCATTTTGGTCGTGCTGCGGAAGGTTTATATATTACACAGTCGGCAGTCAGCTTTAGAATTCGGCAGTTAGAGCAGAGTCTTGGTGCCACGCTTTTTATTAGGCAAAGAAATAACATTCAATTGACGGCGTCAGGGGAGCGGTTGTTGCCTCATGCGCAGATGATACTTACAGGTATGCAACGTGTGAAAGCAGAAGTGGCGCTTTCCAATCATATGGTGGCACAATTATCAATCGCTGGGACGGCTAATATTTGGGATGCAGTTTTGCAGTCTAACATGGGCAAACTGGTTATTGCATTGCCTGATGTGTCATTAACTGCTGAAGTGAAAGGATTGCAAGAGTGTACCCGGTTGCTATTGGATCGAGCTTTAGATGTAGCAGTATTATTTGATCCGCCTAAAGTCGATGGATTAGTGGTTAAATCTATCGGCCACTTAAGCATCCTACCCGTTAGTACATTTGAGTGCTCGGATGCTGTGATGTTTTTTGATACTCAATATGTGTACGTTGATTGGGGACAGACATTTTCAACTTGGCATGCAAAGCAGTTCCAGGGTCAGATGCCTTATTACTTTAAAACAAGTACTGGGCGAATTGCGCTTGATTTGATGATGAATCGTGGTGGCGGTGCTTTTATTTCACAGAACCTAATTTCTGACATGCTCAAAAGTGGCGAGGTGTACCATATTAATGTTGTGGCTGGGTCATCTAAGGAGGTGTTTGCGGTCTATCACAAAGACAGTGGTCAGTTACCTGCCATTGAGGTTGCTGTAGATTCATTGGCCGCATTTATGTAGCGGTTTTTCTGTGTAATAGGGGGCGTTGTTTTTTCATCGTCTTATATTGGTTTCGCTATTTATCATTGAATCTATGGTTATTATGTCAGCTTGATGTCATTTTAATTTCATTTGCAAGTAGTCTTTTTTACCAAAATATTTCCCGTGTAATATTTCTGTCATTATGGGCTGGCACACTGCGCCTGTCTAAAAATTACGTGTTGCGATATTGAGGAATATAAACATGAAACTAGTTCAATCAACGCTTTTGCTGTCTGTATTAAGTGCACTATCATTCAACGCCTACGCTGATGTTAAGGTGTATGGTAAAGCAAACGTATCTGTGCAATCAACAGATGAAGGTGAAGGTTCTGCAACTGAAATTAAAAGCAACGCATCGCGTTTTGGTTTTAAGGGATCAGAAAAACTAGGAAGTGATTTAGAAGTTATCTATAAGCTGGAGTTTCAGGTAGATTTGTCTGATGCGGATTCAAAAGGTGATAAAGATAACATTACAGCACGTAATCAATATGTTGGTTTAAAGGGCAACTTCGGTGAGGTAGTGATAGGTCGAAATGATACGGCTTACAAACAATCTCAAGGCAAACTAGATCAATTCAATGACCTTGAAGGCGACATTAAAAATTTGTTTAAAGGTGAAAATAGACTCGGAAATTCTATTTCATATAAGTCGAACAGTTTTAGTGGCTTTAAATTGCTAGGGACTTTTATTGCTGAAGATGACCGCGACGGTAAGAATGGTTATTCAACCGCGCTAACATATGGTGACAGTAAACTGAAGAAGAGTTCGGTTTATGCAGCAATTGCTGTAGACAGTGAAGTAAAAGGCTATGATGCAGTTCGTTTTGCAATCCATGGTAAATTCTCTGATATTAAAGTGGGCGCGATTTATCAAATGCAGGAGCGTTCAGATGGCTCAGATGAAGCTGATGGATATATGTTAAACGCGGCTTACAGTATGGGTGTAAACACCTTCAAAGTGCAATATCAAGTGATTGATTTTGATCTGGGTGACAAAATTGACGGTATTTCTGTGGGCATTGACCACAAATTGAATAAAGTCACCAAGCTATATGGCTTCTACTCAACATTTGATGGTGATAATCAAGTTGAACGTGATTATGTTGCCGCAGGTATTGAATATAAGTTCTAATAACAAGAGTAACCTCAGAAAAAAAAGCTCATCATATGAGCTTTTTTTGTATTTACTAATATTAACTACTTAGTGACATTTTAAAAGTTCAACTACGTTACCGATAACCCATCAGTTTTTGTATTTCTAAGTGAAATACCCGCTCGTCTTGCGAACATACCCTTCATAAAAACGGAAATAAAGTTAAAATTCCATTATTTATAAAATGAAAATAATAAATATGGAATTTGAACGCATAACGAATATGATAGTGTTATGTTAATGGGGACTGTTTTGATATTCCAGTAGAAAAAATGTGGAAAAATCAACCTAAAGGAGGACTCTTACTGAACTTGCTCATTGATGAGGCACAAAATATTGAGGAGCTTGAGATGTATGTATCAAGTTATTTCTCCAGATCCTTACTGTAGAAATCGTGAAATACCTTAGTCATATATGATTTAACGTTTGGGGGGAAACCCCATTTTATATTTAAGGAAGCTTATGCTTAAGCTAAAAAAGAAACTGCTTAATCATGAAGTGGTTGTGTCACTTTGTTTTTCTATTTATGGGGTTTTTCTACATTTTAACCCTGAGTTTATTAATGAGAGTAAAATAAGGATACTTTATTTCTTAACGCCAGTGTTTTTTGTATATTTTATTTTCTCTCTTGTCTTCTCATTTAAATCATACAGCCATGTTGTTTTGGATAAAGATTATTTGTCTTTAGACGATGAAGAAATAAAAATGAAGGAGCTTGAGTTTGTTAATGTTTATATTTTTTATTCTTTTGAATCAATGGGGTGGGTGAGGAAGGTTAAAGTTTTCTATAAATATGTAGACGGAAGGTATTGTGATTTTTCAGGGTTTTATAAATTGAATATGGATTATAAAGAATTGCTTGATTTTTATAGCGATAATAAAAAAGTGATCATTGAAAAGAATAGTAGATAAACGGTATGTTGAGAAGAAGTCTTATTACCTTTTTTTGTTGTGCAATGTTTTTTTTGTTTTATGAGTTGAGCCTAAGTCACTTAAATATAATTAATGAAACGCAATATGAAGAAGCTTCAGCTTCGGTGGTTAAAAAAGAGAAAGAACTATTTGAGAGCGAAAATATTAACTCGTCAACAGAAGATGTAATCTTTTTTGATGAGAAACTGATTCAGTTGGCTTATGATTCTGAACAATGTCACTCTGAATTGGCTAGTAATTTGAAGTTGTTTAATTCAGAGAAAGCTGTATTACTAGACGCGTTTCTGATGCGAAATGATATAGAAGAATCATTATATGAGTTGCGAAAAGCAAACATTATAAGTGGCGATGAATCCATTTCTTTATACAAGAATTATTATATAAATAAAGAAATTAAGAGGAAAATTGTTAAGAGTGACGATGTTTTAAAAAGCCAAGAACGGGAAAGACTGTTAGAGCGAAATAAAAAATTAGTTACTTTAATAGAAAGTAATGATGAAAATAGTGTCAATACTTGGCTTGAATCTAATTTGCATTTGTTAGATGAACATTTTTTTTGGCGTGAAAACGATCAATTTTCAATTATTTCAAGTGAAATTATTTTTGGACTGTATTGGGAAAAAATACAACAGAGTAGCAGGGATTATTTTTTTAGAACAAATAATTTAAGCTCTTCGCTTTTATACGGAGCCATTGGTGCAAATGTTAAGCCTGAGAATTTACAAGACATTGTTGATAATAGTAATAAATTAACAACTCCATTATTGCTTTCAGATGGTCATCTAGGTGATTTGCTAACAGCTTCAGTATTGTCAGAGAACATTGAGCTAACTATCGTACTAAAAAGAAGCGGTAAATTTAAAAGGGATAACCTGCTAACTCCACCAGCTAATAAGTATATTAAAGATAAGTTACTTGCGAATAATCTTACTGAAAATAATATAGTTTATTTAAAAAAGTTAGCAAAGCACGGAGTTGTTCCCATCGTAGATAAAAAAGGTGCTCTTTTAGGGACGGGAGGTGTTCAACTGCCAATAGAGCTAAGACATTCTATTGAATTTGAAATACAGAGCACAGTTGGAAATATTGATAGAGAAGTGCTTTTAGTCGATGAAATGAGAGGGGTGTTAGACAAGAAAGAGCAGTTAAGTGAAGATAGATATCGCTGTCAAAAGCTGAAGCAAGCATTGGAAAAAATTGAACCCAAGTTTCATAGTTTTAGGCCTGATGAATATTTGATAGGGAAGACAGCCAATAGTAATGCTGAGAAAGTATCTTTTCTTTTTAATATATCCCCGGTGTTATCTGAAATTTTTATTTTGGATTTAATATCAAAAGGAGATACTAAGGATTTTTCAAAGATTGATAGTAGTGTGAAGAATTTCAATGAAATAACGCCGGAGATTGTTCAGCTAGGTAATCAATCTCTTCCTCATGAACAAAACTATTTGACTTACAAGTTGTACATTAGCATCGGCCAGAAAGCACTTGATATCGCAATGAAGAGTTCTTGGTATATCGATTTTTATAAGTTTCCTTCACAGGAGCTTATAACAGGTGAATATCATCACTTTTTGGTAGACTATCGAGCTACTGGGAAAATAACGCCTTCTTTGCTGTACAAAAGCATATCAGAGCGCAGTTATGATCATGCATTAGAGTTAATTGAGAGGTTTCCGTATTTAAATGGTTATAAATTCGGGAGAGATACTTTCCATTTATTTCTGGATCGAGTTATTCCTTTCAAAGTCGGTTATTTAAATAAAGAGCAAAAGGTTATTTTTGAGCACTTATTAAATAATACGATACTAGATAAATTTCATTATCAGCGTTTGCATCGACTTAAGCTCAAAATGCCTATTTATTTTAGTAAATTAACAAGGAAATACTCTCAGCTACAAGATGTAGAGTCGTACGAGGTTAGTCGTTATTTAGGACCTTAAAATCAGTTCATTGCTAAATTAGCTGTAGAGGGCTAATTTAGCATAACTACATTATGCTTGATTCGTTAAGTGTAAATACTTTTCGGCCAATTGTTCTAGGCTTTCCTGCCTATTGGGATCCGGCTTGATACAATCAATTGGGCAGACACTTACGCAAGTTGGTGTATCATAATGGCCGACACACTCAGTGCACTTATCTGGGTCTATTTCGTAAATTTTCTGACCAAAATAAATGGCTTGATTCGGACATTCCGGATCACACATGTCACAGTTAATACATTTATTATTAATTAACAAAGCCATCGTTAATCCTATTTAAATGGGTTTCGTGTATCTTGGTTTTCACCCAAATTACGCATTAAAATAGCATGATCTAAGTTAATGTCTTTTGGAAGTGGGATCTGTACAATATGACCCGACCCTTTTGCATCTTCAATACGCTGTCCTTTTTTGTTTTCCATATGCGCTAAATTAAAGGCAATATTGCCCTTTGGGGTCATGAGTTCAAGACTATTGCCGGTACAAAATTTGTTTTTAACATCAACTTCAACTAAACCATTGCTGTGTCTGCCAAGGATTTCACCCACAAATTGTTGTTTGTCACTGATTGAATGGCCGTATTCATAATTTTGATAGTCTTGATGCGCATGCCTTTTTAAAAAACCTTCGGTGTAACCTCTGTGTGCTAGGTTCTCTAGTGTGCGCATTAATGTCGGATCAAAAGGTTTACCAGCAACCGCATCGTCTATTGCTTTTCGATAGACTTGTGCCGTGCGGGCAACATAGTAAAAAGACTTGGTTCTGCCTTCAATTTTGAGGCTATGTACACCCATTTTTGTAAGTTGCTCGACGTATTGTACCGCACGTAAATCTTTTGAATTCATGATGTAAGTACCATGCTCATCTTCAAAAGCGGGCATATATTCGCCTGGTCGACCAGGCTCTTCTAGCATAAAGGTCGAATTGGTGGGCGCACCTAAGCCGAGTGTTGGGACCACAGCATTGGGGTCAATTTGATGTACAAGATCGCCGGTTTCATTTTCTTTAGCAGGCTTTGCATCATATTCCCAGCGGCACGCGTTGGTGCATGTCCCTTGATTTGGATCGCGCTTATTAATGTATCCCGATAGCAAGCAGCGACCAGAGTACGCCATACATAAAGCGCCATGTACAAAAACCTCTAATTCTGTATTAGGGCACAGAGTGCGAATTTCGCTAATTTCATCAAGGGATAACTCACGAGACAAAATAACGCGTTCTATCCCCTGTTGTGCCCAAAACTTTACACTGGCAAAATTAACGGCATTGGCCTGCACAGATAAATGGATTGGCATATCTGGCCACTTCTCTCGAACAAGCATGATCAAGCCCGGATCCGACATGATCAACGCATCTGGCTGCATAGCAATAACGGGTTCAATATCTCTTAGATAGGTTTTTACTTTACTATTGTGTGGGGCAATATTTGATACGACATACAGTTTTTTATTTTGTTGATGTGCTTCATTGATACCCAAAGATAGGTTGTCTAAATCAAACTCGTTGTTACGTACTCTCAAGCTGTAACGCGGCTGTCCTGCGTAAACTGCATCTGCACCATACGCAAAAGCGTAACGCATATTCTTTATACTACCGGCAGGTGAAAGGAGTTCTGGTATAAACATAGTAAATAAACCTCATCATAGAACTGGGTACAAACCAGCTGTTGGGGTCAAAAATTGACGTGAAAGTGAAAAGCGGCGCAGTATAATAGCCACTTGGTTGCGGTTATTTGATGCAGATCATTATTTCATTGACTGACGATTTACTTTGCCTCTCTTTTTCCTTGTCAAGATAGCGGGCGAATCTAGTAGGTTTTTTCTAGCAAAAAGCGTATAATTCGCGGCCGTTAATATTCATAAACTATTTTGGAGCAAAAAAGATGGCTTTAGAGCGTACTTTTTCAATCATCAAGCCTGATGCGGTAGCTAAAAACCACATCGGTGCAATCTATAACCGTTTCGAATCAGCTGGTCTTAAGATCGTTGCTTCTAAAATGGTTCACCTTTCTCAAGAGAAAGCTGAAGGTTTCTACGCAGAGCACAAAGAGCGTCCTTTCTTTGGCGCACTTGTTTCTTTCATGACGTCTGGTCCAGTAATGGTTCAGGTTCTTGAAGGTGAGAACGCAGTACTTAAAAACCGTGAAATCATGGGTGCTACTAACCCTGCTGAAGCACTAGCTGGTACTTTACGTGCTGACTACGCAGACAGCATTGATGAGAATGCGGTACACGGTTCAGATGCTCCAGAGTCTGCTGCACGTGAAATCGCTTACTTCTTCGCTGAAGAAGAGCTTTGCGCACGCACTCGTTAATATCGAGTGTAAGCAAAGGAAAGAAGGGCTTTCGAGCCCTTTTTTTGTCTCTGTTTAAAGTCTGTTTTGCAAAATGTTTAACCAGCCTTTGGTATGAACCTTTTGCAAAGCAATCAACAATGATTGTGAAGCTTGCCTGTTTTTTGTACAATGCGCGGCTACCTTATCGTTGTTATACCGTCACCTGAATTGAGGTTGTTTCATGGCCACCACTGAGAAAAAAATTAACTTACTTGATCTTAATCGCGAGGGGATGCGCGAACTTTTTGCATCGTACGGAGAAAAGCCGTTTCGCGCGGATCAGGTGATGAAATGGATTTATCACTTTGGTATTGATGATTTTGAGCAAATGAGCAATATCAACAAAAAGCTTAAAGCAAAATTATCTGCTGACTGTGAGATTGTCGCGCCAGAGATCTCAGTTCGACAAGAAGCCAGCGATGGCACCATCAAGTACGCTTTGGTACTTGAAGGTGGGCAGGAAGTTGA
Organism: Pseudoalteromonas sp. MMG013; assembly: GCF_018100885.1. NCBI lineage: Bacteria > Pseudomonadati > Pseudomonadota > Gammaproteobacteria > Alteromonadales > Pseudoalteromonadaceae > Pseudoalteromonas > Pseudoalteromonas sp. MMG013. The sequence goes on from NZ_JAGJEE010000010.1 coordinate 52,510, forward strand.
AACTGTGTGGATCCCAGATAAAGACCGAGCCACATTATGTGTGTCTTCACAAGTTGGTTGTGCGCTTGAGTGTACATTTTGCTCGACGGCTCAGCAGGGCTTTAATCGCAATCTAAAAGTATCTGAAATTATTGGTCAAGTATGGCGAGTGGCAAAAGATATTGGTTTACATGATGGTGATAGCACTAAGCGCCCAGTGACGAACGTTGTAATGATGGGGATGGGTGAGCCACTACTTAACGTGAACAATGTTGTTCCTGCGATGGAATTGATGATGGATGATTGGGCATTTGGTTTATCTAAGCGCCGTGTCACTTTGAGTACGTCAGGGGTAGTGCCGGCACTCGACATTTTGAAAGAGCGTATTGATGTGGCGCTGGCTATTTCGCTGCACGCACCAACCAATGATTTACGTGATGTTTTGGTGCCAATTAATAAAAAGTACCCAATTGAAGAGTTTTTAGCGGCTTGTCGTCGTTATATTGATGGTTCTAAAGCCAATAAAGATGTCACTATTGAGTATGTCATGCTGCAAGGTATTAATGACAGCACAGATCAAGCTCATGAACTTGTAAAAGTATTAAAAGGGACACCATCAAAAATTAATTTGATCCCATTCAATCCATTCCCTGGTAACGAATATGGTCGTTCAAGTAATAGCCGGATAGACCGCTTCTCTAAAGTATTACAAGCCGCAGGTTTGACTTGTATTGTGCGCCGCACACGAGGCGATGATATCGATGCAGCTTGCGGCCAATTGGTGGGGGACGTTGTCGATAGAACGAAACGTTTAGCGAAAAAACAAATGCGTGAAGATAACGCGATTGCGGTTTCTGTGAAGGCCAGCTAAGTAAATTAGTTTATTAAAGCCCTTTTGTCTAAAAAACAGATGAAACATAAGGGCTTTTAGGTAATATAGAGGCTCGATGTTATTACATAATGGGTGGTGCATGCGTTCTTGCTTAATATTATCTGTGGCTTTGCTTTGTTTATCTGGGTGCGTCACTGAAACGAGCTCGGTCACACGTAACAATCCTAGTGCCAAGAATACAGTGAGTAGTCAAGATGCTGCTAAAACGCGGATTGCACTCGCGATGCAGTATTTAAATGCAGGCAATACTACTCAAGCTAAGTTTAATCTAGAAAAGGCTGCTTCCTTTGCCCCTCACCTCACCGAAGTCCACTATGCTTTGGCATATTATTATGAAAAAGTCGGTGAACAACAATGGGCCAAAAAAGCATACTTAAAAGCACTGGCACTAAACCCTGATGACCCAAATGCATTAAATAACTATGGCACATTCTTATGTCGTATTGAGGATTACGATGGCGCACGTGCACAATTATTGAAAGCCATTAATATTCCAAGTTATTTGAGAGTCGCGCAAAGTTATGAAAATTTAGCGCTATGTGCTGTCAAACAAGACAAGTTTGACTTGGCATTAGAGTATTTAGAAAATGCAGTTCAGCATAATGGAAGAAGCCAGTCGGCATTGATTGGACTAGCTGCACTTTTTTATGCAAGAAGTGACTTACATCAAGCCGAAAATATCCTTGAGGCTTATCGCAACAGGGGATTTATGTCTGCTAGAGCCCTATTATTAGAACACTTACTGCATCAAAGAATGGGGCATTTAGAGCGTGCAGAATCATTGTCAACAACCTTAATTCAAAACTACCCTAACTCAAGGCAAGCCGCTTTATTATTGCGTGAAAAGGTGCTTGAGTCTGAGTTTGAAAAATTAACAGAGCAGTATCGTCAAGCGCAAATAAAGAAAATAACTAAAACGGGATCAGGGCGTGTCATCAATGAACCCAAGATCAAAATTACGCGTAAAAAAGTAGCGAAGCAAACAGTCTCTGTGGTTAAACAAGCCGCCGATGTTTCACAAGTGAGTATTTCTTTACGCCAAAATACCGAGAAATACACGGGAAATTCACCCACAATTACGCCTGTAGCGAGCACAGTCAAAAGTACTCAATTACCTGTGAAAGCACACGTTAATGACGACAGTATACGGGTAATTTCATTTGGAGAAAGTACCGAGACGTCAGACGCAGGCCAAGGCACTGTCAAGTTTTATAAACCAGACCCAAGCAAGGTGATTTTTAAAAAATCTGCCGCTCATTCGATTGATATCATCGCAGAAGAAAGCCGTCGAGATCATTCCGTGAATATTACTGTGCCTTTGCTTAACAGTGAGGTAGTAATGCCGAATGTGCCGTTTCACATAATGAAGGTAGCTGAAAACCTTTTTAGTTTATCGGTTCGTTATGATATCAAAATAGCGAAATTATTAACGTGGAATGGCCTGAAAGCCTCAGACAAAGTGAAAGCAGGCAGTAAAATCTTTTTGAATAATCCACATATAACCTATGCTATTCAGTCAGATGACACCTTGTATAATATTGCGACTCAGCATGGATTGCAGATCGATGATTTAATGCGATGGAACAAATTAACACCCGACGTGATCTTGAGTGAAGGTCATAGTTTACTAATTGTAGATCCAAACAGTTACATTTTATGAATCAAGAACTTACCGAACAACAAGACGTACCACCTACTTTAGGCTATACATTGCAAGTGGCTCGAGAAGCTGCTGGATTTTCCATCGAAGAAATTGCTGAACGTTTAAAGTTAAGCCCACAACAAATAAATCAGCTTGAGCGAGATGACTACGATAAACTTGGACCATTAACGTTTATTCGAGGTTATTTAAAGAGCTATTGCGCCATTTTAAAGTTACCGGCCAAAGAAACGATGGGCTTATTTAAAAGCCCTGAAAAGCAAGCTGTAAGCAAAAAAATGCAAAGTTTTTCCCGTCGCACTGAAAAAGAAGCGAGCGATAATCGTTTAATGATTATTAGTTATGTGATTTTGATAGTGACATTAGGCGCTTCTGGTCTTTGGTGGTGGCAATCAACGGATACAACTTCACAATTAGATATCAAAAACACAGAGCTTGCACTTGAAAACACTGAAGCTACCACGGCAATGCGTGCTGATGGGCGCATTGACGGATCAATCAACGAGCAGGTAAATGAAGATGTGGATGAAGAGAGAGTTGAAGTTCAAAATCAGGCTGAGGCTGTATTGGAATCAAGAGAAAACTCTGGTGAAGCACGTATAGATAGTGATGACATTGTTTTAGAGACTCAAAACATGTCATTAAATGCGGTGGCAGATCCAGAGACATCAACCACCGAAGAGCAAGCTTTACCAGAAGGTGTTAGCACAATAGTGATGAGATTCAGTGATGACTGTTGGGTAGAAATATTTGATGCAACACAAGAGCGCGTAGCATTTGGGATTAAAAAAGCAGGGTATACTATGACTGTGCAGGGTAAGGCACCGTTTGCAGTGATCCTAAACAAGCATTTGATGGTAGATGTTGAATTAGATGGTCAACGTGTTGATTTAACATCTTTACCGAAGAACCGATTAGCAAAATTTAAATTACCGTTAGTAGAGTAACCGTCATGTTTTCAGAATCACCTATTAAACGCAGAAAGTCGACCCGAATAAATGTAGGCCATGTCCCTATTGGTGACGGTGCCCCTATTGCCGTACAATCAATGACCAACACTAATACCATGGATGTTGACGCAACGGTTGCACAGATCCAAGCAATTCAAGATGCCGGGGCTGATATTGTACGTGTTTCAGTGCCAACTATGGATGCTGCTGAAGCGTTTAAGAGTATTAAAGAGCAAGTTGATATTCCTTTGGTAACGGACATTCATTTTGATTACCGTATAGCGCTTAAAGTAGCTGAATATGGGGCAGATTGTTTGCGTATTAATCCTGGTAACATTGGCAGCGAAGACAGAATACGTGCTGTGGTTGATGCGGCGGGTGAACGCAATATCCCAATTCGGATTGGGGTTAATGGCGGATCTCTAGAGCGAGATTTACAAGAAAAGTACGGTGAGCCAACACCTGAGGCGTTACTAGAGTCAGCGATGCGTCATGTAGAAATATTACAACGTTTGAAGTTTGATCAGTTTAAAGTTTCTGTTAAGGCATCTGATGTATTTTTAGCTGTTGGGGCCTATCGTTTGTTAGCAAAAGAAATCGATCAGCCATTACATTTAGGGATCACGGAAGCGGGTGGCTTTAGATCTGGCTCTGTGAAGTCAGCAGTGGGACTGGGCATGTTATTGGCTGAAGGTATTGGTGATACATTGCGGGTATCATTAGCAGCGGATCCGGTTCAAGAAATCAAAGTGGGCTTTGATATATTGAAGTCGTTACGCATTCGTTCGCGAGGCATTAACTTTATTGCATGTCCGAGTTGTTCACGTCAAGAATTTGATGTGGTTAATACCATGAACCAACTGGAAGAACGTTTAGAAGATATCGTAACACCAATGTCAGTCTCTGTAATTGGCTGTGTGGTGAATGGACCGGGTGAAGCCTTAATCAGTGATATTGGCCTTGCAGGTGCAAACCGACGCTCAGGGTTATATATTAATGGCGAACGCCAAAAAATGCGTATTGATAATGATAATATTGTTGAGCAGTTAGAAGCGCAAGTACGTGATTTTGTCGCAAAGAAAGAAGCGCAGCCTGCGATAGATATAAAAATAGTCGAATAATGGTAATAACTAAGCGACTCATATGGGATTATCTGCGTTGAGTCGTTTACGTTTTAAGCGAGCGCGGTATAATGAGCGATTAATTTTCAGCGCATTGTTGTGCGTTTAGCGTGCTTGTATCAGTTTTAATAATTTTTAGTTAGGATTTTCAGTGGCGAAACAAATTCAGGCAGTTCGTGGAATGAACGATTGTCTGCCAGGTACTACACAGATTTGGCAGAAAGTAGAGCAAACATTACGTCAAACGGTGGCGTCTTATGGTTATCAAGAGATCCGTTTTCCTGTTGTAGAATCTACTGACTTATTTAAACGCTCTATCGGTGAAGTTACCGATATTGTTGAAAAAGAAATGTATACCTTTGAAGACCGCAGTGGGGATAGTCTTACTTTACGACCAGAAGGGACTGCGGTGTGCGTGCGTGCTGGTAATCAAAATGGTTTGTTATATAACCAAGAGCAACGCTTGTGGTACATGGGTCCAATGTTCCGTCATGAACGTCCTCAAAAAGGTCGCTATCGTCAATTCCATCAGTTTGGCGTAGAAACATTTGGTATGGCCAGCGCAGATATTGATGCGGAAGTTATTTTATTGACAGCGCGTTTATGGCAAGCATTTGGTATAACAGAACATGTACGATTAGAGCTAAATTCACTGGGCTCAAATGAAGCGCGTGCTGAATATCGAGATGCGCTTGTGGCGTTTTTAGAACAGCATATTGGGCATTTAGATGAAGACAGTAAGCGCCGTATGCATTCAAACCCGCTACGAGTATTGGATAGTAAAAACCCTGATGTGCAGGCTATTTTAGTTAATGCGCCAAAACTATCAGAGCATTTAGATGAAGAATCTCGCACACATTTTGCAAATTTATGTGAACGTTTGGATGCAGCTGGCGTCAGATATCAGGTTAACGAAAAGTTGGTTCGTGGTTTAGATTATTACAATCGCACTGTATTTGAGTGGGTGACAGATAGTTTAGGCGCACAAGGGACAGTATGTGCTGGTGGCCGTTATGATGGATTAGTAGAACAACTCGGTGGTAAAGCAACCCCTGCGGTTGGATTTGCTATGGGGTTAGAACGTCTAGTGTTGATGCTGCAAGAGTTAGAGTGTGTTGGCGAGCTTCGTCGTAACGCGGATGTATACGTTGCGGCAATGGGTGATAAAGCCAGCATTCAGGCTCCGGTGATTGCAGAGGAACTGCGTAGCGACGTAATGGGTTTACGTGTTATGGTGCACGCAGGTGGCGGCAACTTCAAAAAACAATTAAAACGCGCAGATAAAAGTGACGCTCTTGTTGCTTTGATCTTAGGTGAAGATGAATTGGCTGAAGGTAAAGTAACCGTTAAATATCTTCGCGAACAAAAAGAACAAGTTACCTTGTCAATAGCTGAGGTTAAGGCCTTGCTATCAGACTTGGCTGGATAAGAGGTAAGAATGGAAATTTATTCAACAGATGAACAACAAGCAGAAGCAATAAAGCAGTTTTTCCGTGATAATGGGGTGTCTTTAGCGCTAGGTATTGTGATTGGCCTTGGTGGTTTATATGGCTGGAAGGCATATAACCAAAACCAAATTAGCAATGCAGAAGCTGCGTCTAGTGCGTATAGCAGTATTGCTGAAAGTGGGGAGATTTTAGCTAGTGCAGACTCTTTTATTAAAGATAATGCCGAGTCAAACTATGCGGTGTTGGCTGCGTTTGTTGCGGCAAAAGAAGCTGTAGATAGTAATCAATATGGTGTTGCGGCTGAGAAATTGCGCTTTGCTGCAGATTCTGTAAAGAATCCAGAATTAAAGGCAACAGCTTTAACTCGTTTAGCACGAGTGCAACTAGCAGATAAAAAGCTAGATGATGCACTGGCTACTTTAGAAGCCGTAATGCCCACTAGTTTTAATGCCCAAGTATCAGAAATTAGAGGTGATGTGTACCTTGAAAAAGGTGATAAGCAATCGGCTCGAACACATTATCAAGCTGCTGTTTCTGCAAGTGAAGATGGCAATAATACGTTACTACAAAATAAGCTAGATGATTTAGCCATTGCGCAGACCGCAGTATAAGGAGCTAAAATGAAACAGCTTAGTATAGCCACTTTAGCGCTGTGTATGGCGTCGTTGTTGGGTGGGTGTTCATCAAATGATGAAGATGAAGAAGTTTTAGTATTACCTGAGATAAATAACCAGTTTGAAACACAAGTTCAGTGGCAAGAAAGTGTGGGAAGCGGTGTCGAGCATTACTTTTCTCGGTTAACGCCGACTGTATACGAAGACACCGTCTTTGTTGCTGAACGCTATGGTGAAGTTAAAGCGTTAGATGTAAATACGGGTAAAACACTCTGGGAAACCGATTCACGTAAAAACCAAGCCTTTTGGCCTTGGGAAGACAGCGATAGTGCGAAGCTTTCTGGTGGTATCTTACAAGCTTTTGGTAAAATTTATATTGGCTCAGAGCATGGTGAAGTGATTGCTTTAGACCGTGAAACGGGTGCAATCGTGTGGCGTAAAGCCGTGCCTGGAGAAGCGTTATCTTCACCTGCGGCGGGCGATGGGTTAATTTATGTCAACCTAGGGTCAGGTAAGTTGCTTGCGTTACACCCAGATACCGGTGAAGAGCGTTGGCGGCATGAACAAGAAGTTCCGGCATTAACACTGAGAGGTTTGAGTTCACCTACGAGTGCAAATGGTGGAGTGCTGTTCGGTGAAGAAAGTGGTAAACTATCAGTATTAATTGCTGAAAACGGTTATTCCGCGTGGAGCGTTGATGTTGCCTTGGCAAAAGGTGCGTCAGAGTTTGAGCGATTGGTTGATGTTGATACAAAACCATTAGTGAGTGGCACCAATGTATACGCAATTGCGTATAATGGCAATTTAGCTGCTGTTGACGTACGAAACGGCAATGTCGTTTGGAAACGAGAGTACAGTAGTTATAGAGATTTTAGCATTGAAACCAATTCCATCTATATTGTAGATAGCGAAGGTGTTATTTATGCACTAGATAAGGACTCAGGCATTGAACGTTGGAGTCAACCTGCGTTACGTGGGTGGTACTTAACGACGCCTACAGTGGCTGGGAACTATTTAGTTGTAGGTGACCAAGAAGGTAATCTACACTGGTTAGATAAACAAAGTGGTCAGCTAGTATCAAGAGAAAGTTTTGATAGCTCTGGGTTTTTTGTTGAACCTGTGATTGCTGGCGACAAGCTAATTGTATACACCCGCGATGGTGAAGTTAGCGCCGTTAAAATTCCATAACACTTAGTTATTATTAAGTTTGTTAAGGCTTCGCTTTGCGAAGCCTTTTGTTGTTTATTAAAGAGGTAGTCTATGCTTCCTGTGATCGCTCTTGTAGGGCGACCTAATGTGGGTAAATCCACGCTATTTAACCGTTTAACACGTACTCGTGACGCGTTGGTTGCGGATTTCCCAGGTCTAACACGTGACCGTAAATATGGCCAAGCCAGTTACGATGGATATGAATTTATCGTTGTGGATACCGGTGGTATTGATGGTTCTGAAGAAGGCATTGAAACGGAAATGGCTGAGCAATCGCTGTTGGCGATTGAAGAGGCGGATATTGTTCTGTTTTTAGTGGATGCTCGAGCAGGAATGAACGCTGCAGATCAGGCTATTGCACAGCACTTGCGTAAACAGCAAAAGAAATGTTTTCTTGTTGCGAACAAAACGGATGGGATTGATGCCGATTCAAATTGTGCAGAGTTTTACCAGCTAGCGATCGGCGAAGTGTATCAGATTGCTGCTGCGCATGGCCGTGGTATTACCCAGTTGTTAGATCTCACTTTACAGCCTGTGATTGCAGAGCTAGCGGCTGAAGAAGATGAACTAGCGCAAGATGATGCTGACTTGGCTGATTTATATCTCGAAGGTGATGAAGGGGCGCATGAAGATGGTAAAACTGGTTTTGAAGACAAGCCTGTAAAGCTTGCCATTATTGGTCGTCCTAATGTAGGTAAATCCACGTTAACCAACCGCATTTTAGGTGAAGAACGGGTTATTGTTTATGATATGCCCGGTACGACCCGAGATTCAGTTTATATTCCAATGACGCGTAATGAACGCGAGTATGTTTTGATTGACACCGCTGGTGTTCGAAAACGTAAGAAAGTCAGCGATGTTGTGGAGAAGTTCTCAGTCATCAAAACATTGAAGGCCATTGAAGATGCGAACGTGGTGTTGATTGTTGTGGATGCACGTGAAGGTATCTCAGATCAAGACTTAAGCTTGTTAGGTTTTGCGTTAAACGCAGGACGTTCACTGGTGATCGCGGTCAACAAATGGGATGGCCTAGATGATTACGTAAAAGAGCGAATTAAGACTGAGCTTGACCGTCGTCTCGGGTTTATTGATTTTGCCCGCTTGCATTTCATTTCGGCACTGCATGGCACAGGTGTTGGTCATTTATTTGAATCGGTAGATGAAGCGTATGCGTCTGCAACTAAGCGTATTAGTACAGCAATGCTTCGTCGTATAATGGATATGGCACAGGCCGATCACCAACCGCCACTGGTGCGTGGTCGTCGCGTGAAACTCAAGTATGCCCATGCAGGGGGTTATAACCCTCCAAGAATCGTGATTCACGGTAATCAAGTCCACGATTTGCCAGATAGTTACAAGCGTTACTTGATGAACTATTATCGAAAAGCTTTGAATATCATGGGCACACCGATAAAAATTGAATTTAGAGAAGGGGACAACCCATTCTCAGGACGCACAAATAAGATGACGCTGTCGCAAAAGCGTAAGCTCAGAGCATTTACTAAAGAAAACCGTAATAAGTCATAATGATTTGATTACCCATGAAATGGCGCCATTGAGCGCCATTTTTGTTGATGGTGTATTTATTTTAAGTGAACGATGCAGATACGCTTAAGGTTTTCTCAGCCTCAATGATTTAATGTAACAGATATATGCCCCCACACCAGCGATTGGCAGCGTTAATAGTGCAGCCCAACCTGCGGTGTAACTTACGGCGAGTATCATGCCAATATCATAATTAAAAATCCTACAGTCCGTCGGTAGTGCTTCTTTCACCGTACATTGTAGTAACGCTACTGTGAGCTCTGCACTCATTACAATGAGCAAGGGGAACATGGCCAGTATTGCAAGGTATCTCGCCAGTCTTTGCAGTTTTATTTTACATAGCATTTTGTATTTCCTTATATTTCACGATTCCAATTTGACGTTCGATGTTATTGAGTGTCTAATCCCAGCTATTCTCCGGTTAATTATATGCCGTAATAAGTATTTATATAGCCACTTTTTCACGCCAGATAGATTATGATGTTGTTGATAAAAATCATCTGGATTATCAAAGTGGCCAAGAGATGCAATAATGCTCTTATGCTGAATATAAGTATTTTGTCCGTTAAATTGATTGTTGGGGTTTTGCAAGGAGGGCGTTGCAATTGCGTAGCCTATAAAGCTGCCAAGATGCGTTTTAAAACGCGATTGAATTGCATTTAAATAATCCTGATCGATAATGTAACCTTCTAACTCTAGCCATCTATCGTCTAGATATACTTCAACCCAACTGTGAATAATTTGCGCAGGTGCTAACGTTAAAATCCAATTAGGAATAACACCTTGTTTTAAATTATTACTAATGGTGAAGCCTTGTAATCGACAGGGAATACCCACCGCTCTTAATAGTGCCATCAGTAAGGTTCCTTTGGTATTACATTGGCCATAGCCTTGATATAAAACTGTGGATGCACTTAAACAATCCTCGCTGCTGTAGGCAAATTTTATGTCATTCATAACAAAGTCATAGATAGACTTTAAAGCTTGAGTTTGATTTATTACCAACCAATTTTTGTTGGTAATAAGAGTTTGGATTTGAATGTGTTGATAATTTAAAAGCTTAGTATTTGATAAGTAATTGTGCATAGTATCCTCTCTTTTTTAGAAAGGCACTATGACTGAATACGCGCAATAAAAATTGAATAAACTGGCTATAGAGGCGAAGGACGCATTTAATTGAACGACACATAGTGTGCTAAAAGTGCTTTTTAACTTTATACAGAGAATAACTTCTCTCTGTATAAAGCATATAGATTATTAAGATGAATGCGGTGTTTCACAGTCAGGTGAAAACCAGAAATCATCAGAGGCAGATACCCACTCATCACTGCAATTACCAAGTTGCTCACCTTCTACATCAGCACATGCGTCGTGATTTAAGCAATCTTGACTGTATTGCCCATCACCAAACATTGGGCAACCCGCACCACAGCGACCAGCACAAAACCCGTGACCACCAACAATGTAGGACTTTGTTTTCACAGAACCATTATCAAGGTCCCAAACAGCGGTTTTTCTGTTTCCCATTGCATAACAAATATCTGTCCACCCCTGGATGTGTGGACCCGTAGATGCACTCAGCGTTTGTTGGATTGGCTGATCAATTGGGTAGGTTGCTAAAAATTCGAAAAACTTCAATAAAGCCGTATTAGACTCATTATCGAACGTAGATTGAAAGCCCTTAATTTTTTCAGCATGCAGTTGTGCACTATGAAGCATATTTTTGATATCAGATTGCAGTTCTTTGGTAACAACAAGCTCCGATTTTTGCTTAGTAAAGCCGTTAATTACAACTTGTTTATTAACATTATCAAGCGCCAGGAGAAATACATTATCTTTATATTCAATGGTTGCATTAAAGACATCAGCCGCAGAGCCAGATGCCTTAAAGTTAATACGGTTATTTTTCCCGACTTTACTTGTGGAATATGCCTGATCCGAGAATGAACCTTGAATACCTGACTTTTGTGCTTCAATCGTGAAGTCATTCGTGTTGGCGAAGGTGCTCATTGAAAATAATGACAGAGCAAGTATGAGTGCTTTCTTCATAAATTAATCCTTTTAAATGGTTGAAAGGGACAGAGTCCAAATTTACTACCCACAAGACCTTGTGGCCCATTATGTTGATTAAAATTTAACAGAAAGTCAATTAATTGATTGATTTTTGAACTTGATTTTATTTTTATACAGTATTTTGCAAGTTACTGTTGAGTGTTTTTTCTGGAAAGAAGTTTTTGTAAAGTAATACCAAATTGCTTTTTGAAAGTGCGGCTTAGATGAGCACTGTCTGAAAACCCCGCAATATATGCAGCTTGAGTCGCGCTTCCACCTTTACTAATAACCTTAATAGCACAGATTAGTCGTCGCCATAGTAAATATGGACGCCAAGGTAGTTGCATATTTTGTTTGAATAAGTGCAAAAATCGACTCTCTGATAAATTTAACTGTGTAGCAATATCTTTTGCAAGCCAATGTTCTGGTTTAATGCAGCTGGTTGTGAAGCATTGATCTAACTGGACTAAAAGTGATTGGATCCGCACATCTAAATGACGATTGTTTTGCACGTATTTTAAATGGCAAAGCGCCAGTAAGTCTTTTAAATCACTGTGTATTGTGGGCATTGTTTGTAGTGGACATTGAATTAAGGCGTTTTGCGCCAATCGTGTATCAATACATTGACCTAAAGCACTGCTGGGTTCGATAAGAATGACCCAGCCTGATTGCATCGAGAGTTGATGTGAGACATGAGACTTGAGTATGAATGCAGTGCTGTTACAGCGATAGGTAGTGAGTTGATCTAATTGAATAGTCAAGCTCATGTGACTCATAGGGAGTGTAACTTGTTGCAAGGCATGCTGATGTGAGGTGGTATCTAATACTTGCGTATGGACCGCCAAAATACCGGGTTCGATGAAAAGTATAGGCATGTAATTAAACTAACAAAAAACCGAAGCAATTGCTTCGGTTTTTTTACGCGCTGAGGTTACTACGCAAAGGCATCTTGTAGTGGCGGTACTACCTGCTTTTTACGACTTAATACGCCATCAAGCCAAACTCGACTGTGTTCTGGTTTAACCCCGTAGGCTGTTTCAATAATGCCTTCATCATCAGATGAAATAAGCATTTGTGAGCCTTCCTTCATAATATCTGTCAGGAGTAATAATACAGAGTGGCGTCCACCTTCTTCTTTCAGTTTAGCGATATCAGCTTCTAAGTCAGTTTTGATGTCGTCAAATACAGAAAGGTCAATGACTTCTAATTGGCCAATACCAACAAGTTTTCCATTCATGTTGAAATCTTTAAAGTCTCGCATTACTAGATCACGAGCTGGTGTACCTTCAACGGCAGATTTCACCTTGAACATATCCATACCTAGTTCTTTAACATCTGCAACATGAGCAATTTCAGCAAGCGCTTCAACACACTTTATATCAGCTGTAGTACAAGTCGGCGATTTAAAAATAACAGTATCACTTAATATTGCACATAACATTAAGCCAGCGATATCTTTTGGGATCTCGATATTATAGAAGTCATACATCATTTTAATGATGGTATTACTGCAGCCAACAGGGCGGATCCAGCACTCTAGCGGTGTAGAGGTGGTTAAATCACCTAATTTGTGATGATCCACAACGCCAACAATTGTTGCCTCGTCTATATCATCAGGGGCTTGTGTTTTTTCAGTATGATCAACGATGTATACTTCTTCACCTGCATAGCTAAGCTTCAGCTCAGGTGCTTCAAAGCCAAAACGATCAAGAATAAATTGTGTTTCAGGAGAAATATCACCTAAACGTGTAGGTACGGCTGCTTCACCAATTTGGTTCTTTAAATACGCAAGTGCAATTGCACCACAAATAGAATCTGAATCTGGGATCTTATGACCCACTACATACATTGCCATGGACGGAGCTCCTTAAATTTTGGCCGATATTCTATCAAACTCTGTTGGTAATAAAATAGCCTTGTATCGTTAAATTAGACATAAGTGCTACTCCGAGCATGAGATTTTAAATATCTCAGGTGCTATGAAAGTGAATAAGGCGTATTTGTTCGATGGTATTTTTATTTTTTGTTGATATTATTTAACCTTTTATTAACAAGGGAATGTAATGGCATTCATTAAATATGGTTTTTTATACAGTATATTTTCACTATTCACGTGTGTTTTATACGCTGGAGAGACTGAGCTAGTTTCTTATCAATCGTTTGACCACCATGGCGATCATGCTTATTTACTTACGCTGCCAAGTGAAGCCAATTTTAAGCAGCAGCAGTTTTTAGAGGTTGAATTAGGTTGTGCAGTGCAAGGGTGCAGTGATTGGGATTACACAGTGCGTTTCGAATGGTTAAAAGACGGGCATCGATATGAATTCGGTCGTTTAATTACCCCTTATGCGGGCTATATGCAAAGGGGAATGCATGGTTTTAACCGTAGCTGGAGGCGAAAGTATGTCTTTGATATTTCACATTTGGCGCCGGTACTCAAAGGAGAGGGAACTTTGAATGTGCATTATGGAGGCTGGGGCGTCAAAAAGTCAGCATTTGGCTTTAGAGCAAAATTGATAACGCGAGGTACTGTTGCAAGGCGAGTAAATAAAGTTGTACCAGTGTATTATTCAGCGTCAGCTGGGTGGCCTTATAAATCGGCGAATGAATTTTCGTCGTTTTTACCTGCAACAGAAGTGACTTTTTCTGCTGATGACATCAAAGCTCAATTGAAGGTCATTGTTTCCGCACATGGTCACGCGCTTTCTTTTGATAATCCAGCGCAAGAGGCGGAGTTATGTGGCGAGTGGTGCGAGCGTTATTTTGAGCTATTACAAAATGAGCGTTTGTTAGCACGTACACCGCTTTGGCGTACCGATTGCGATCAAAGTGCAACATTCCCTCAAGGTGGCACCTATATTTATGCCCGAGCAAATTGGTGCCCAGGAGAAGTGGTTGAGCCATTTAGTTATGAGCTTGATACACGCCGCGCCCAGTCTATGTTAGATATCGATTGGCAGACTTATACTTGGCAGCCATCACAATATGGGTCTGATGCACCGAGGTATATTGTGAGTGCTGTATTGGTGACGTATGGACCTGTCAGGCTGAATACAGATTTGGCTATTGAGCAGATTTTAGCACCAAATAATGACATAGATAGCCGAACAAATACACGTTGTGGCGAGGTAAGCATTGCGGTGGTAAATCAAGGGCAAACGGATATTACAGATATTGATTTTTGGTATGGAGTCACCAAGCAGCAGCATTATTTATGGCATGGAGAGTTAAATCCAGGCGAACGCCAAATCCTTACCTTACCAGCTCGTTATTGGGGAGAATTCACATCGTCCAATGCACGCTTAACAGTACAGGCGATCACGGCACAAGATGAAAATAGTCGTAATGATTTTGCTGTGAGTAACTTTGATTTACCTCAGGCTTTTAGTAATCGGGCAAAATTGTATTTAACGACCGGTAAGTTTGCAGACGAAACCAGCGTAAGCATCAAAGACCGAGATCATCATCTTGTTAAACAATGGCATCAGTTTAACGCCTCGTCTGAGCATATATTAGAGTTGGATTTGCCAGTAGGCTGTTACAATCTAGAAGTGAATGATAAAGCGCAAGATGGTTTAGCATTTCCATTTTTAAATCAGCGTAAAGGGCAAGGAAGTATCGCTATTCATGATCCGTCACTCGTTGACGGGGTCGTAGAGGTGGAAGCTTTACAAGCTGATTTTGGCAGAAAATTGTCTGTCCCTTTTACCGTTGGCTATCGATTAGGTGAGTGTGCCGCGCCGCAATGGCAACCAAATAGAGCTTATTCAGTCATTGCTGAGAAAGTGGGTTTTCAAGGAATTATTTATGAAGTAAAACATTGGAGCTATAACTTCCAACCAGATAAGGCTGGCCCTTATGATGCTTGGCAGGCATACAGTTATTGTGATGGCAGTGAGCTAATAAATTGAAAGAATTGATATTAGTATAGTTGGGTTTGTGTGTGTAGCTAAATGTAGCTACACTGCGAGCAATATTTATGAAGGAAACTGCTATGGGCTTAAGTCGTAAAGCGTGGAATAACGTTGTGATTTTCTCGATGCTTTTGATGATTTTTTTTCTCAATGGCGTACACCATAAATTGGCTCCAGAGAGTCAGGTTTCCGGGCCAAAAGCCTTGTTGCCAGCGCAAAGCTTTGTCCTGACGTTAGCGTTTCCTGGTTATAAAATTGAGCGTATAGGAACGTCGTGGCGTATAGATGGACCTTGGCAAGCAAAGCCAGAGAAAATGCAGTCTTTGGTAAACTTATGGTTATCATTGCAGCTAGAAGTTGTCGACATAACGTTAAGTGCAGATAAAGCCATAACAGTTGCTCGGTTTTGGCTAGCTGGGCAAGAATTACCGTTAAGTTATCAACTATATTTGGATAATGAGCAGTACTACTTATTTGATAAACAGCAGCACCTCTGGTTATCGGTGCCGATGGAATTAGTACCGCAATTATTTTTACCTTTAGAAATTGGCAAGTCTGAAAACACGGGATTTGCGAATTAATCATTACAGAGTATTTTATGCCTGAATTACCAGAAGTAGAAGTGAGCCGTTTAGGCATACACCCACACGTTCAAGATCAAACGGTAACACAAGTACTTATTCATAACCCAAGCCTGCGATGGCCGATACCCGATGATGTAACGACAATTGTTAATTTGAAGATTGAGAATGTACGTCGCAGAGCCAAATATTTGTTATTGGATACGGCGGTCGGTAGCGTCATTTTACATTTAGGTATGTCTGGACATTTACGGATAGTACCTATCGAGGAGCCATTGAAAAAGCATGATCATGTGGAAATTCACTTTGAGAATGGTAAGGCGTTAAGACTAAATGATGCGCGGCGTTTTGGTGCATGCTTATGGCAGGCACTAGGTACCAGCCATACATTGTTTGCAAAGCTCGGACCAGAGCCATTAACGGGGGCGTTTACTGCGCTACATTTATATGAGCGTTCTCGAGGTAAAAAAATACCTATTAAGCAATTTATTATGGATAACCATGTGGTGGTAGGTGTAGGCAATATTTATGCGAATGAATCTTTATTTAAAGCAGGAATACACCCTAAAAAAGAAGCAGGAAAAGTATCGTTAAAGCGTTTTCAAGCATTAACTCCAATCATTAAAGACACACTCTCAGCTGCGATTGAGCAAGGTGGTACGACACTGAAAGACTTTTCACAAACGGATGGAAAACCGGGTTATTTTGCTCAGCAGCTGCTTGTTTATGGACGTAAGGGTGAGCCGTGTTTTACATGTGATACCCAATTACAAGAAATTAGGCTTGGTCAGAGAAGCACCATTTTTTGTCATAAGTGTCAGAAATAATGGTGCATGCGCTGTGTGAGTATTAGATCTAAGGAGTTACCACCTGCTCAGAGGTATTAATCGTTTCAAAAGGTGTATTAAAGCACCAAGCGGATAGAATTTTACTGACTTGTTCAATACGCAGTGCAAAACTTGATTTTAGCGCACGTTCATGAATGGTGTGATCACCATCACCATAAGGGCCAAAGCCATCTAGTGTGGCTGTGCCAGCAGCGGAGACGGTATTGGCATCGGAGACGCCACCACGATGTTCTACAGCGAGTGGGGAGCCTAAAATCTTTGATATTTGTTCGAGTAGATACTGCTGCTCGTCGTTTGGTACCATGACACCACGTTGTAAACCGCCATTGATAGCGATTTCTACGCCCGTAATTTCAACCGCCAAACAAATATTTTCAATGCCTTTGAGTAATCGTTGTTGTTCTGTTTTTGACGTGAACCGCGCTTCGACTAACATGTTGGCTTTCGGTGAAATAGTATTAGCCCCTAATCCACCAGAAATCTTCCCAACGTTGACGGTACTACCGCGCTTTAAGTCGCTGAGACTGGTCATTTCCAGTAATAAGTTGGCTAAAGCAAAGTTGGCATCAATGCCTTCACTATAATGGTTGCCAGCATGTGCCGCTTTGCCTGTTATACAGATATCAAAAGTTGCGATGCCTTTGCGAGCAACCACAACTTCATGATTTTTCCCTGCTGCTTCAAAAACTAAACACGCATCATAATGCGTGGCGAGCTCGGTTGTTAATGCTTTGCTGTCATCACTACCAATCTCTTCGTCGCTGACGAGTAAAAAGTCTATGTTATAAAGGGGGCCACATTGTTGACGCAATTGTCTCAGCGCATTCAAAGCAACAAAGTTTCCGCCTTTCATATCACATACGCCAGGGCCATATACCCACTCGTCATCTTGATGAAACTCATTAAAAGTCCCATCGGGAAATACGGTATCTAAATGACCTAACAGCAAGACTTTTCGACCCGTTTTCTTTGGAGTATGAAATAATAAATGATCACCTATATGCTCCCTTTGGTAACGTGTAAGCGAAAAGCCGAGCGGCCCTAGCAGCTCAATCATTTGTTCCCCATGTAAGTCTACATTTATTTTATTTTTACTATGAGAATTACAATGAATTAGGCTCGCTAATTCATCAAAGTTTATCTGTGTCATTATCAACTCCCTGAATTTCGTTGTGGCAGATCCTCGCGATATCGGGTTGCATTTCAGTGAAGCTTTTATGAACAAATTTTGTCCGTCGGTTTTGGTCAAAAATATGTCATACAGATCCTTTTAAATTAGCGTTCAGTTTAAAAACAATACAGCTTACCAAGGAGAAAAAAGTGACAGCACCACATGTGGGTATTTGGATGTATGAAAATGGTGGGGGATCGGCCATCGAGAGAAAACTAGTTCATGCATTGGCAGAGCGAGGGATCCAAACCAGTACCGGGTTAAATTTACGCGATGCGCGAGCACAAGGTGGTGAAGTGATATGCAATGGTGTCGCCATGGAGCAGCTTGATGTCTTTTTAAGTTATAACGCCGGGCAGCAAACTCAATACCAGTTATATTTATATCAAGTGCTTAGCCAAGCAATTCCGACACTTAATAATTTCAATGCATTTTCACTTGCAGAAGATAAATTCCGCACATCCCACTTGCTGAGTAGTCATGGTATTGCAACCCCAGATTATCGTCTATGTCATAAAAATGATATTGACGGCTTAAAAGGTGCGATTCGAGATTTTGGCGGTAAGTTAGTCTATAAACCAACGGATGGGTGGGGAGGCGTGGGTATTGTTAAAATAGATGGTGAACAAGCGCTTGATATGTTATTGCCCTTTTTGAGTCGAACAGATCTTCGGTACTTTTATGTCGAGCGCTTTATTAATTATGACAATACCGATTATCGGATTGATATTGTCGATGGTAAGTGTGTTGGGTGCTATGGCCGAAAAGCGCCTAAAGATGATTGGAAAACCAATATCACCAGTGGTGGCTCGGTGTTTGTACGTGAACCTGGACAAGAAGTCATAGACTTAGCGATACAAGCTACCCAGTTATTAGGGCTTGAGATTGCGGGTGTAGATCTCATTTATGACCGTGAAAAAGAAGAGTATGTCGTCCTAGAAATCAACACTATCCCAGCATTTGCAACTCCAGAGCAAGAAGCGCTTGGGATTAATTTTAATCAAAACAAGCTCGACGCTATGGTCGACCTCATCGATAAAACAGTACAACGCAAACTCGCACTTCACTCAGCCAAGGTGGCCTAGATAATGACAACACATGCACCTCTACCAAAGATTGGATTACTGTATTTAGATTATGTATTACGCTTTTTTGATAAATCAAACTTTAAAGGCTGGCCGGATAAAATAGAGCAAGTAACTTATCATTGGGGAGATGATAAAGCGCGCTTTATTAATGAAGTTAAAAAGAAAAAAATAGATGTACTTATTGGTAATATTCCAGCTACCGCTTATGAAGCATTTCGAGATATTGCCAGAGCACTCCCTAATGTCCGCTTTTTACCGTCGCTTGACAGTCAGTTCTCAAATAAATCAAAAGAAAATGTGACCCACTTCTGTCGTAAATATGATTTGCCAACCCCACATACCGAAATTTTTTATATACCAGAAAAAGCGCAAGCATTTTTAGCGAAAGCAACTTATCCAAAAATCATTAAGCGCTCATATGGGCCTTCTAACTATGGTGGGTATTTCGTACATAAAGTGGATAGTGAAGCACAGGCCCAGCAGCTTTTGAGTGAAAAAAAGTATTACCCTGTGTATGTACAAGATTTTGTGCCGATGGAAGCGGATATTCGAGTGATGCTTATTGGCCATAAACCTGTGTGTGCATTTTGGCGCAGACCCCCCGAAGGTGAATGGTTAACTAATACCAGTCAAGGGGGTAGCATGGATTATCAAGGCGTACCGGATGCCGTATTAGAGTTGGCTATTCGCACTTCAAAATCGGCGAATGCGGAATATTGGGCATGTGATATTGCTCTAGGTAAAGATGGTAAGTTGCGTATCTTAGAATGTGCCACTGCTTTTGCTGCATTTCCGTATATTCGAGACTGGATTGGGCAATATCTCATGTGGTTACTTGGAGATGGCCGGTTTAGCAAGCCAAATATACCCATTTATAATTGGGAGGAGCTTGGGAAAATTGATACGCGATTATTACGAACCATGCGCCATATAGGCTTTTCTCGTTATACACCCAGCCAAGACAGTGGAGAAGTATTCAATGGTTTAGATGAACAAAACTATCCTATTTTAGATACTCGTTACTTGAGCAAAGAAGAGTGGCCGAGTGAAGTTTGGAATCTGCAGGATAATTTTGTGCTGACGTCATCAGAAATAAGCACTGGTAAACAGCCACAAAGCTTACCTGCCAGTGATGAAGCGGCGAATGATAATAACGTGCATTTACCCGTTTATAGCGAGGAACAAGTTCGTGCCATACTCGCTGAAGTGAAAGGCATTGGTCAAAAAATGATTGATGACATCATGCACACATTTGGCGCACATGGCGTGGTGGATGTACTCAATAGCGATCCGGAACAGTTGTGTGTTGTTAAAAATCTAAAAGACAAAAAGCTGCAGAAAATAGTTTCTCACTGGCAGCAAATAGCCACAGTTCACCCGTGCCATTAAGCACGGGTTTTTTGTCTTAAACTTTTTAGCCAAAGAGATATTTATGAAAATCCAATATGCATCGTATCAAGATACCATTGATTTTTTACAGCGGGCAATGAGTGAGCACCCACATTTAATTCGCTTACAAAGCATCGGAAGCACTTGGGAAAATAGGCCCATCATGTTGGTCACGGTATCGCTCGATGTCACTTATGCAGACGACAAACCCGCTTTACTTTATACCGGTTCAATTCATGCGCGAGAATGGATTGGCAATGAATTGGCAATTAAGTTTATTGAGTATGTTATAGATAATTACCGCTTCAACCCGAAATTACAAACAGCCTTGACGCGCAATACTTTATATATGGTACCGTGCTTAAACCCCGATGGTTTTGAGTACTCACGTAACCATTTTTCATTTTGGCGAAAGAACCGTCGTAATAACGGAGATGGTACATTTGGCGTTGATCTGAATCGTAACTTCGACGCAAAATTTATGCGCAACCACAATACCCATACCAATACTTATGGTGGCCCTCATGCTTTTTCTGAACCGGAAACCTGTGCCATCCGCGATTTTGTAGAAGCACATGACAATATTCGTATTGCTTTAGACTACCATTCACAAGGGAATGTATTTTTCCCTGCGCATAAGTTTAACCATGAAGTTGAAATTGAAGGCACTGATCTCAATGTGCTTTGTGCGAACATGAACAACGAAATTCGCAAAGTGACAGGGCGACAATATGGCATTCATCGCGGAAAGCCACCGGCGCAGCTCATTAATGGGAGTGGCCGAGAGTATTATTATCGTAAAGGGATTATTGCAACTGTTGTTGAAGTGGGTACGCGCAATATTCCAGATTACATGAAAAATATGTCACAAAGTGTCGCGGAAAATATTCCTGCGGTGTTACATGCTTTAAGTGAAGCAATTAATTATTCTCCACTGGCGCCAAGTCGAGTGAGTGACTTTACCATAGGGCACGTCACGCATGACAGCGTAGAGCTGCAATGGCAATATGAAGCACGAGAGGATATATATTTTGAAGTATATCGCAGTGAGCATAATAAAAGTCCGTGTACGGAAGCGAATTTGGTGGCAATTACTAAGTCACTTGAGTTTGTAGATACACAACTCAATAGCGGCCAGTTCTATTTTTATAATATTCGCGCAGTTGACAAAGTCACCAAGATAAAATCCCCTTTTAGACCTGAATTACGATTGAAAACCACATTAGCCTCGCACCAATGCGGCCGTACATTATTTCCAGCGAGAGAGCATGTCGGATATTTATCACAAAATTTTAGTAATAAGAATAAAGAACATTTTGGATATAACTCCATGTTTATCGGAGTGGATAAAGGCCGGGGCGTGAGTTTAGGTGTAGTCGCTTATGATTTAAGTACGATAGAGGATGGCTCACGTATTGAGACCGCACAATTCTTCCTATACCCGATGAATCGTGTTGCCACAAAAATAGAGAAGTATGGTGAGTGGTCAATTTCTGTTTTAGATGCCTCTTTGATAGAGGACATTTATGACTTTGACAAAGTGATGGAAGCGACGCCGTTACATACGTTAGGTGAAACCATTGAATCAGATAAAATGACGCAAGGAATTTGGCTAAAGTGGTCATTCAATGGCGTAGAACGTACGCTTTTAAACAAGTTATTAGCGGATAAAACGCTATTATTACGGATACAAGGCCCAGATACCTTGCCGTTAGGTAATGATTCACAAGTAATGCAGTTTGATATCGGCTACGGTCCATTTGGTAGTGGTTTACATTATCGACCTAATTTAGAGCTTATTTATCAGTTACCGGAGCAACGCTTAGCATTGACAATGTCTGCGTGTAATACGATTTACCAAGACAAAGTAGTCGCAGACAAATTGGCATCTGGATTTGATGGTCAAGGTGAAATCGTGTACGGACAATTGGCATTTGAGCATTTGCAGCATCTAGACCCACTAAAGACGGTGTTCACGCAAGCTTGCTTAACTTTATATAGTCGTAATAGTTTGTCGTCAGCGAAAGATGTGCGGTTTACGGTTGAATTGGTCGAGCTTAAAGATGTTGACTTTAAGCATGTGAAGCAGCGACAAAAAATAGAGTACATAGGCTATGAAGTAAGTAATGAGCAGCTGAAAGAGCGTACTGCGCATAACTTTATTTTTGACAGCTACAGCCTGCAAGAGCTGGCGCGATTGCATAAGGCAAATTCTCCTTATTACTTTATTATTCGCGCAACCGCAGAATCACAAGCGAGCAATGCTTTAATAAATTGGGCTGATTGCCACGCAGAGCAAGCGACGACATTGAATATTCAGTATATTGAACGTCGTAATGAGCCGTTGCCTTCCCCCACTAATTTACAAACACACAATGAGAATGGGGTTGTTAAGTTAACTTGGGATAATCCAGATAGCGGCGATTTAGTGGGTTGCTTTGTGGTCAGAAATCGCTTTCATCCGCCGCGTTCTCCTTTTGATGGCGTCAAGCTATATGGCGGGCCAGATATGTATACACTGGATAATTTTGGTAATGCCGATTTGAGCAAGTATTATGGTGTATTTAGTTACGATCATGCGCCGAACTACTCTGAGCCTGTGGTGATTTATTACTCAGGTAAGGGCAATAAGTAAATTAATGATGTGATTGATATTAGGGGCTGTTGATCTGTTCGGTTCATTTTTGCAGCAGTTTGATTGGAATTTATACAAGGTGGAGGCTGTATAGTATGGTTATGCCATGTGAGTCAGCCGATAACACAGTAGAAAAGCCAATCAAGCGCTGCCTACCGGTTCTTTTGAGCAGCCCTTTCTCTTTGTTGCTTAATATTCGCTTAGATCACTAGGCGACATATTAAGTGCCGCGATAAAAGCATGCTCAAAGAGAACAAAAATAGAACCGCAAAAATCAACAGCCTCTAGATAAAGTCACTTAAATTCTCGCTTTTTAGAAATAAGGATGTTCTATAAAGGGTTATGATGCCATGATACGTGCTTTGTTGTTTTTATCTGAGAACAGAGATGACTGATACGAGTGCGATATTTATTATTGTTCCTACAGCCGATGTTACATCGATTACTTCTGAATTAAATTATGTACCCGCATCATTAAACAGTGAAGGATTTATCCATGCTTGTGAGTATCACCAAGTTGCTGAAGTGGTATCGCGTTTTTTTGATAATCACTTAGCCTTGTCGGTGTTGGTTGTTGATGTGAGTTTAATCAACTCACCGTTACGTTATGAAGCACCAAGTATCACAATGTCTTCACCAGCCCTTTTCCCCCATATTTATGGGGCGTTAAACACAGATGCGATTGTTGATGTGTGTGACTTAGTGCATTTTAAACATCAACCTATAACGCCGGAAATAATGGCGGTATTACGACATTATCGTTTTGAACGCTTACCTGTCGAAAGTACACTTTTTAAAAGTACATGGCGTTCCAGCAGTAACAATACGCACGGTGAGCCAGTGGGTACTGCGATGATAGGCTTGTACTGTGATAGCTTAACCAGTGTATCTTGTTTTCATAAATTGACCTTCGATGAGGTATGGCATTTTTATGGTGGTGATCCGCTAGAATTGACGCTTCTATACCCGAATGGAGATTCGGAGCAAGTCGTGCTCGGCACTGACTTTACCAATGGTCAGGTTTGTCAGTACTTGATACCTGCGGGGGTTTGGCAGGGAGGGTGTTTGGTCAAGGGCGGCCAGTATGCGTTATTTGGCTGTACAATGGCACCGGGCTTCACGGGGAGTTGCTTTACTGCAGGGATTGCCGACGCGCTGATTGAAGCCTACCCAAATGAACAGAAGGTCATTAAAAAATTATCCGTGAATGGCCATCAAACGACGATGCCAGAAGGATTTGCGACTTAATTTTTGAAAAGCAATGAATGAATGATTTTAGTTTTTAATTTTAAGTAAGAGTGTTTTATGATCCTTGATTTTGATAGTTTGTCTCCAAATAAGGTATACCATACGTTAACGCAAACTGTGGTGCCTCGTCCTGTTGCATGGGTGTTATCTGAAAATACCCAAGGCACATTAAACTTAGCACCATTTTCGTACTTTACGGCGGTAAGCTCCGATCCAGCAGTGTTGATGTATGCGGTAGGGGTAAAACCTTGTGGCGAATATAAAGACTCGGCGCTAAATGTTGAAGCAACAGAAGAGCTGGTGATTCATATTGCAGATAGTCGCTTAGCAGATGAAGTGACCTTATCAGCAGCAACTTTACCGAATGATCAGTCTGAACTGGATACATTGGATTTGACGCTCACCGACTTTGCCGGATCAACTTTGCCAAGGGTCGCGCAATGTAAAGTTGCATTTGCGTGTAAACTGCATAAAGTGGTGGAAATGGGAGAATTGCCCATGAAGTTGATGTTTGTACAGGTGACCCATGCGTATATCGATGATGAGATAGTCGAAATTGACCACAAAGGGCGTAGTAAAGTCGATGCGCTAGCATTAGATCCGATTGCGCGCTTAGGCGGTGGTGAGTATGCAAGTTTAGGGGAAGTTTTTAAAATCACCCGTCCAGCATAAGAAAGTAGTGCAGTAAAACGGTATACTTACTGCACTTATTATTGAGTTGTTTATTACGTGCTGCGTTTATAGCTGAAAAGGGGCCACACCCACAGCCTGCATGGTATAACCTGTTTGCGCTAGCTCACCTTTCCATGTTTCGACTTTAATTACACCGGTCACCGTGATCGCGTCATATAGGCTATCAATAGGAACGCCATTTTTAATTTTCACATGCACTATTTGATTCGGTGGTGGTGGTGGCACATGAATACAAGCACCAAAGTAGGGTACTAACAAGAACTCAGTAATGATCTCACTGTCGCCTTCAAGCGGCACAACGAAACCAGGCAAGCTTACTGATTGGCCATCTAAACTTTTTACGATGGGTGCGTTTAAATCTGGCTGTACCCAGTTTTGGTCTGCGCCATCATGACTGGCAGCATCTTGGTTGCTGATTTGTACATGCCCTTTAGGGATTAAGTCCTCCCAAAAAATTTCTTTTGGGGCGGCTGCATACCCTAAAAAACTGAGTAAAGTGAACAGTATTAACGTCAAAAATCTCATAGTATTTATTGTGCTCCTAAATTTTTATACTCATGCCATCAGCCAATGAATAAAAATAGGCTTTGGCGGCGGGGAGCAACCCCATTAATGTTCCGGCGGCCATAATAGCGCCTAAAAGTGTGAGTTCATAGTTTGTCAGCCAGCCTATGGTTAAACCAATACCAAATTGGCTTTGTAATATTGGATTTGCAACAATCAAGAGTGCATAAAATAAGATACAGCCAACGAGACAACCAACAAACGTAATAAGAATGGCTTCACTACTCATTAAAGCAAAGATGTGAGCTGGACGAGCACCTACTGAGCGTAAAATAGCCAACTCTCTGCGGCGCTGACTGAGTGTAGCAAGTAATGTCGTTAACATACCCAATAAGCTCACGAGTACCACCACGATAGAGAATAACAGTAGGATCTTTTCTACAATATCGAGCATTTCCCATAGTTCTCGGAGTGTGAGGCCAGGCATGATAGCCAGCAAAGGCTCGGCTTTATACATATTAATATTACGTCTGACTTGTAGGGTATATAAGGGGGAGTCGAAGCCCATTAAAAAAGCGGTTATTTGTTGCGGTGTTCCAATTAAATCACTTGGCTCTGAGTCTAGAGTAGCATGAAGGTGGTCGTGATTATCATGAGGTTTGTCGTCACCCTCGTCATGATTATGTGCGTTGCCATATTGATGTTCTACTTGGCTGCTTTGTTGTGGCTTTTTGCCAATCATCATCGGCTTTTTGTGATTTTGTTCATGCATTGCTTCAACAGCAATCAAAGGAATATGCAGTGTTTTATCTACAGGGGTTCCGGTTGGCGCTAATATACCGACAATGGTCATTGGGTTATCATCATGATGATGAAAGCTGGTATTGCCCATGCCATGGGATATGACAATTTGTTGTCCTATATGATAATGCAGCGTGTTTGCCACATCACTGCCAAGCACCACCTCTTGGGCATTATGAAAAGGTCGACCGTGTTGAAACGCCAAGTGTTGTTTTTTTCCGTAGCGATAGTGCGTGAAATACGCTGCATCGGTGCCGAGTACGGCATGACCTTTATGACTGTCTCCTAAGCTGATAGGGATGGTCCAAGCGATTCCTTTTTTTTCTCTGATGTCGAGATAACTTTGCCATGAGACTGCATTGTTGGTATGTCCGATGCGAAAGACACTCGATAGCAGTAATTGAATATCTCCTGTTCGGGCGCCAACAATTAAATCAGTGCCTGAAATCGTATTACTAAAACTGCTTTTCGCATCTTGTCTTACACGTTCGATGCTTAACAGCAACATGACGCTGATAGCGATGGTACAGAGTGTGAGCAAAACACTGGCTTTACGGTTTAAGCTGCTTTTAATGGCGAGTTTAAGCAATGTCATTTTATACCCCGTTAATATCAGACAAACTTATCTGACGATCAAATAACGAAGCTAGGCTATTATCATGACTAACAAATAGCACCGTGGCTTGATAATCTTTAGCTTGGTTAAATAGTGTTTCTATGAAGGTGTGGCGGTTGTCGGCATCGAGTGATGAGGTGGGCTCATCGGCAATGATAAGTTCAGGTTCACCAATAAAGGCTCGAGCGGCGGCAACACGCTGTTGTTGACCAATGCTCAGTTTTGACACGTGCTGTGTTAGCACTATGTCCTTTAACCCCAGTGCCTTTAACAGTCGAGTCGCTTCAGTTGTAACATCGGTTTTTTTATCAGCTAGACGCTTGCGTCGCAGCTTAGAAAACTCACATCCTAACATCACATTTTCGAGCGGGTTCAGATACGGAAGCAGATTAAAACTTTGAAATATAGTGCCAATATGATCGGCTCTGAAACGGTCTCGATGTGCATTGTTTAAAGTTGATAAATCAGTATTCAATATTTTAATTTGACCCGATTGCAGCATATTGATACCTGCTAGCAACCCGAGCAACGTCGATTTTCCGCAACCGCTTGGGCCGTGTAGGAAAACGCGTTCACCTTTGTTTATGTGCAACGCTTGAATGTTGAGCGTGGGTTGAGGTTGAGTAGGCCAAGTATGAATAAGGTCTGTGATTGTGATCATAATGAAACCAAGCGGGCTAATGTCAATGAGATAATATTACAGTTTTCGTCTTAGCAACACTGAGTTTGGTTTAATCGCCGGCTTTTGGCGATGAAACACCAACATGAGGAAATTTTGGCGAGTGGCTGTCTTTTCGTACGAACTTTGCGGCTATAGATTGTGATTTAAGCCCCAAAAGCTTATTATAGCGCCTCCTAACCCCCTCATATTTTTGTGCCCTTTAGCAAGGTGCATCCGGCCTTGGAGTAATAATGAGTAGCTACAAAGTTTTAGACATAAATGATGATCTGCCAATTCGCACTAAAGGTGCTGTACATAGTGGCAAGGTACGCTCAGTGTATTGGTTAACTGATGAAGACAGTGCCCGTTTAATTACAGATAAACAGTATGATGTCCCCCATGGAACTGAATTAGCGATTATGGTTATTTCAGATCGTATCTCAGCTTTTGACTGTATTTGGCAAGGTGAGAATGGTTTGAATGGTGTACCAGGTAAAGGTATTGCGTTAAACAGTG
The DNA here is from genome assembly GCF_018100885.1 of Pseudoalteromonas sp. MMG013. Taxonomy (NCBI): domain Bacteria; kingdom Pseudomonadati; phylum Pseudomonadota; class Gammaproteobacteria; order Alteromonadales; family Pseudoalteromonadaceae; genus Pseudoalteromonas; species Pseudoalteromonas sp. MMG013. The sequence continues at coordinate 80,645 of NZ_JAGJEE010000010.1, forward strand.
TGGCAGCGCATTGGTTTAAGCTATTTGATGATGCCGGTCTTGCTGGCAATCATATTGTTGATATTCCACACCCATATGTGTGGATTGTGAGAAAAGCCAGCACAGTGAAAGTAGAAGCAATCGCCCGGCAATACATTACTGGTAGCATGTGGCGCGACTATAGCAAAGGTGTGCGTAATTTCTGTGGTATTGATTTACCTGAAGGTTTAGAAGCGAATCAAAAGCTAGACGGTGTTTTGATCACCCCTTCAACAAAAGGGATCATTACCGGTATTGCTGATGTACCAGCCGTTGATGATGTGAATATTACCCGCAAAAATATTACTGATAATTTAGCTGCATTCAATTTTAACTCTGAGCAAGATGTTGCTAAATATGAGCAACTACTTAGCGAAGGTTTTGCGCTTATTAGTGATGAGTTGGCCAAGCTCGATCAAATCTTTGTAGATACCAAATTTGAATTTGGTTATGTAGAGCAGCAAGATGGCAGCCAAAAGTTGATTTATATCGATGAGGTAGGTACTCCAGATTCAAGTCGAATTTGGGATGGCTCGGCGTATCGTGATGGTAAAATTGTTGAAAACTCAAAAGAAGGGTTCCGACAGTTATTGATCAATAACGTGCCAGACAGCGATGTGCTGCTTAATAAAGATCGCATGACTGAGCGAGAAGCGCTCGCACATGGTTACAAACTGCCAATAGAGGTAATGATGTCGGTGTCTGATACCTATGTGGGCATTGCGAGTAAAATTGTTGGGCGACCGTTAAAGATACCAGCAGACCCTCGTGCAGAAGTCATTGCGATTCTTGATACTGACTATGGATTAATTATCTAAACATTTATTCTTCATAGAGTATATTATTCGCCCAATAAACAGCACTTTATGTTGTTTATTGGGGGTTATCTCGCAAATACCTTGCAATTAGACTGGCTGTCACTTTTACTTAGAGTAATTAAAGTAAAAATTTGATGGCAAGGTCCGCCTTTCATGTTTGTTATTCGTACTTTTATAATTTTATGTATATTGTGCTGTTTGAACCCGCAGGCGCTATTGGCGAAAACTCTGCTGCTAACAGATCAGCATGATAAACCGCTTTCAGATGTTGTTGTTGAGCTGCTTGATGGTGATATGATAAAAGTCGTGCCATCAGAGGTTGCTGTGATGGATCAAGTAGGCAAACGGTTTGCGCCACGATTATTGGCAATCTCTAAAGGGCAATCAGTGCGCTTTCCAAACAGTGACGATATCCGTCATCATGTCTATTCTTTCTCGCAAGCGAAATCATTTGAATTAAAATTGTATGCTGGCACTCCTAAAAAGCCCATCACTTTTGAACAAAGTGGGATTGTTGTGCTAGGTTGCAATATTCATGATTCAATGGTTGGCTATATATATGTCGCTAACCACCTTCATGTATATATCAGTAATGACAAAGGATTGGTTGAATTACCTGACTTTACGCAAGATTATACAGTATGGCATGAGACACAAGTAGGTGATATTAATCAGCGTGAACAGCACCAATGGTCAGCGCGAAAACAGCAACAAATAACTATAATAACAACGTTAGCACCTTTGCCTCGCAACACCTTTGGTGAAGTATTTAAGGAACATCATGGGCACTAGTCTAAAGAATCGAATTATTTTATTGTGTGTGGGGTTAGTGTTACTAACTTCGATGGCGAGTTTAGTCAGCTTCTGGTGGTCAACTAGCCATTTTAATGAGCGGCGAGTCCAGCAAGATATTAAAGTTGCACAGAATGTATACCAACAGTATTTAAAAGCAAAAGAGCGCTTATTGGTAACAGCTGCAACGGTACTTACCGCGGATTTTGGGTTTAAGCAAGCGGTTGCAACGCGAGACGCAGATACAATCAGCAGTGTGTTATTTAACCATAGTCAGCGAATAGATGCTGACTTAATGCTGTTATTGGATGTACGAGGAAAGCTCATTTCAGCAAATCAAACTGATATTGTGCTACCAGATGATAGCCGAGAATTGATGAAGGATTTGTTAGCGAATGGTGAGCGCTCTACTTTCATTGTGATCAGCGGCAAGCTTTATCAAGCAATTATTTTACCTATCAAAGCGCCTAGGACAATTGCTTTTAGTATTGTTGGGTTTGCCATTGATGAAAAAGTGGCTTTGGAGTTGAAAGAGCTAACAGGCATGGAAATGAGCTTTATTGGGCATGGGAGTGGACTAAAGGCAAGCTCGATTATTGAACATCCTGCGGAGCAGGATTTACTAGGTTATATTCATGGCCAGAGAATTAATCGCTGGTTTAAAGAGCATCCTGTATTTATCAGTGCCGAGGTGCCCTTAGCAGCCTTATCGAATAATCCTATTAGTGTTGTATTGAGTGCCGACCTGAGTCGCCATTATCACGAGTTTGATCAATTAGTGCTGACCATTATTTTCTTGTCTTGTGGCACAATCTTAATTGGTTTCATTACCAGTGGCATATTGGCGAATAATCTGACGACCCCGCTTCAACAGCTCACCGTGATGGCCAAACAGTTTGCTCAGGGCAATTATTTAGCATCATTAACCGAGACGAGACCCAGTAAAGAAATTTGTGAGCTGGTTGATGCGTTTCACGAGATGGGGGAGGATATTCAAACTCGTGAGAAGCAAATTCGCTTTCAAGCTCGTCATGATAATTTAACTGGGTTTTATAATCGCAGTGCGGCACTCGATTTGCTCAGTAAGCATTTATCGGCGTCACAGCAATTTTATTTGGTGGCGATTGATATTAAAGGTTTGCGCCATATCAATGATAAGTTGGGCCCAAGAGTTGGGGACAGTTGTATTCAAGCGGTTGCTGAGCGAATGAAAACAGCGACAGAATCATTGAATGGCTTTAATGCACGTTTAGGAGGCGATGAGTTTTTAACCGTGCTAGCAGCAAAGCCGGATAGTACTAAGCAAGCATGCGTAAGCCAATTGCTGCAATCATTGACAAGCTCTTATACCATTCAAGGTTTAGACATTACATTACGCTTTAGTGTAGGGGTTGTGTGTTACCCTGCGCAGGCGCAAACACCGGATGATTTAATTCGTAGAGCGTTAATTGCGGTAGACACAGCAGCGCAAACGGGTGAAGAGATTTATTACTACCAAGATGGGGAAGATGAAGAGCATTTAGAGCGTTTGCAAATTATAGATGAGTTAAAACAGGCATTGGTTGCAGACGATGGCCAATTATTTATGACTTATCAACCGAAGCTGAATTTAATCAATCAGCAAATAGACAAAGTTGAGTCATTGATACGCTGGAAAAGAACTAACGGTGACTGGGTGTCTCCTGAATTATTTATTGATTTAGCTGAACAGTCAGGACTTATTGTTGAATTGACACAGTGGGTTGTGGCAACGGTAGTTAAGCAGGTAAGTAACTGGTTATCTGAAGGGTTGACGATGAAAGCGGCCATTAATGTGTCGGCACAAGATATTGCAGATGACGGATTTCTACCACATTTAAAACAAGTGCTTCTTGACAATAATGTACCAGCACAGTTAATTACCGTTGAGTTGACTGAGCGCGATATGATTGAAAATGAAGCAAAAGGTATTGCGGTACTAAAAGCATTGAAAGCACTCGGTGTGATGATTTCTTTAGATGATTATGGCGTCGGGCAAACGTCATTAGGCCGTTTAAAAATGCTGCCAATAGATGAGTTAAAATTAGATAAAGTTTTTATTTTAAAGTTAGATGAATCGCACCAAGACCAATGTATTGTTCATTCGACAATCACACTTGGCCATCAGCTTGGATTTTGTGTGGTAGCTGAAGGGGTGGAAAATCAACCATCACTTACTTTATTGCAAGACATGCAGTGTGATTATGCACAAGGTTATCATTTAAGCAGACCACTGACCGCAACGGACTTTTCTGATTGGCTAGGTCGATACCATGAAGTGGGCTAGCTTCTGGGTTGTAGTTATTGCATGTTTGATGTATCACTCTATGTTATATGCTGGAGGAAAGCTGTTAGCAACGCCAGGTGTTTCTCAATTAGAAGGGAGTGGCGGTGGCGGCATTGTGCCATGGGCTCAATTATCAGGATATGCAACAGAAGACGAATGGAGTTTGGGTGCGTTTTGCAGTGGGGCTAAATTACAAGACTATCAATTAGACGTTTGTGGTGCACAAGTTAATTTTTTTGATCGTCTTGAACTAAGTGTCGCAGAACAAAATTTTACGGTCGCGGTGTCTAATCGTGTGATTGAGCAATCGGTACTCGGGGCAAAAATACGTTTATATGGTGATGTAATTTATAGTGACTGGCCACAGTTGAGTGTGGGGCTGATGCACAAGTCATTAGGTGATAGTGCGATTGCTCGTGCGTTAGGCGCAGATGCTAGCCAAGGAAATGACGTTTATTTTTCAGCCAGTAAACTGCACCTTGGTGCATTGTATGGGCGCAATTGGTTTTGGAATATCACTGCGCGATACACACAAGCAAATCAGATTGGGTTGCTTGGTTTTGGTGGAAAATATGCTTCAAAGCGCTGGCATATTGAAATGAGCTCCGCTGTTTTTGTTGCTCCACAGCTTGCTTTGGGGTTTGAATTTAGAGAAAAACCACACAATTTAGGACTTGGCGAATCTCATTGGCGTAATTTATTTATTGCGTGGTTTCCTATGAAATCACTGAACGTGACAGCTGCGTGGTTAGATTTGGGGTCGATTGCGGGAGTGCCATCACAAGAGGGTTTGTACTTGTCTTTAGCAGGTAACTTTTGATGGGGAGGTTATTTGGTCGTGTTACAGGGCTGCTTTGCATTGTGATATTGTTAAATGCGTGTGTTACGCCTAAAGCGAACGTCAGTTTGTACCATCAGCTCGGTGGTGAACCTACTATTGAGCGAATTATCGACTCATTTATCAATGAAATAGGAAGACACCCAACAATCATTCAGTATTTTAAAGAGGCCAATGTTATGCACTTTCGTACTGGTTTTATCCAGCATATGTGTGCATTGTTGGATGGCCCGTGCAAATATACTGGGGATTCTATGGTGCAAATACACACAGGTATGGATATTACCACTCGAGACTTTAACATAGTCGTTGAGCTACTTATTACAGCAATGAATGAAGCAGGTGTTTCTCATGTGCTACAGAACCAAATATTAGCAAGAATGGCGCCTCTACGTAGCGAAATAATTAAGATTTGATTATGCGTTTGATATCGCCTGAGGCGTGTTTGCGCTGTAAATACATGGCAAAGCGGTGTTTTAAGTTTCGCAAAAATGTACTTTGGTTGGAATGTGTGCCGGAGTTGCTATTGGCTATTTCGCTCTCAAAAGAGAGATCTTCACTGATAGGGTAAGGCTTAATACCCACTAAATTTAGCTCTACTTCACTATGGAACTGAATATCAACATCGACAGGCCTGAAAAAAGGCTTTCTCTGCAATAACTTTTTAGCACCAGATAAACTCACTGCATAGCCCTGTGTACCATTGGGCACTTTAAGGTAGCTGCCGAGTGTCAGTGATTTAGATAAAGATGCACTTTCAATAAAGGGGTTTGCACGATTGTCTGAGAGTTTTATCATATCCCAGCTTTCTAATTCACCCACTTGCTCAATCGTTTCTTTTAAGTGTTCTTCAATGATTAAATCGTCCTCTAAGACAATAGCAGCAGTAATATTGTGTGCTGCCATATGTTGCCAAATTCTCATATGACTGACATAGCAGCCAATCTCTCCGGGGGTCATATTTCTATGATGCTTTTTTAAATTGGCGGTGGGATCATACCAATTTGAGGTTTCTGTTTCATCGAGTGACTTGCCAACAGTGGCTTCAAATCTCTGACATTCAAGACCTAAGGTCTGGAGTCGGTTATACGTTTTTTGCCAGCGTTCAACGCTGTTCTTCATATTGATAACAAATATAGGTAATGACATATCAGTATAAGTAAAAGAAGTTTTAAGCATAATACCAAAAACTATGCGTGTTTGGGAATGTTAGCGCTCTAGCAGTTTTTTGCCGGCAATCACCACACTTTTTGGTGTAATTGACGTGATGATATTGGCTTCGATCAGGCTCTTACTCGTATTTCTAATTACTTTGAAGGCGTTGTTTTTGGGTTCTACAGAGGACCAGGCTGATGTGCCGAAACCGACAAGCGCGACACAGGGGGTATTAACAGCACAAGCCATATGCATCGGGCCGGAATCGATGCTAATCATTAAATCCATGACTGCAATATAATCGATAAGTACGGGTAAAGTCGTGGCGCCACTTAGGTCTGTGAGCTGTATATTATTATCAGTACACCGTTGTTGTAAGCGCGCATTATCTTTGCTTTCAGTCTTATCACCAAAGAGATAAAAGTGACACTGAAACTGATCGGCATACTGAGTGAGTATTTGCTGAGATAACCCAATGGGGTAGTGACGACTGCCTTTGTTCTCACCACCAAAATAGAGTCCGATTTTTAAGATTGAGTTTGAGGGCAGGGCCTTTTCTAATGGGCTCGGTACTAATGTGGGTAGAGAGTAATCATTAAAAGGCTGACCATGAGTATCGTTGACTAATCGACAGTATCTATGAATATAGTGATGGCATGGGTTGAGTTTAAGCGCGTGACTCAGTAGCCCTGAGCGCAAGTTTTGTGCATATCCGACGGTGAGTTTTATACGCGCTAATCTACATAAAATAGCTTCTCGTAATGAGCCTCTAAACAGTATTGCCAGTGAAAAATTATAAGATTTTAGATATTTGGCCAAGCTCAATAAAGATTGCTTTTGAAAAGCGGCATCACGTTTGTCTTCAATAATTTGGAGGTTGGATATGGTGGTTTTTTCTAATAATTCACATAAGTAGGGACGTGCTAGTACACAAATGCTTTGCTTGGGATACAGTTTACTCAATAATTCTAATGCGGGCAGCGTATTAATGACATCCCCAATAAATTTGGGTAATACGATTAATATTGGACCAATAATTTTTTTGTTATTTATTATTTTCATAGCAATGGGTAAAGTGTATTACTGTTTTTATTCGGCTTAGTACTAGAGTACGTGATATCTGAAGTTAAATTATAACATAGAGCCCTTATGAAAAATGTGAAAAGTTGTAGTTGGGTTGCAGAGAATCTAAATAAAGTATCTGTGTTTGATGCTGGGATTGTGAAGCCAGGAATGGCAGGCCCTTACAAGCCTTGTGCAGTTGTGCGAGGTGCAGGTCGCTTTGATATTAGTGGTTCACTATCAGATCCAAAAACGCAATTATCAAATATGATGTGTAATGCGAAACAGTTCCAGTCACACATGCGCCAATTAGGCGTGAATCAAAATGATACGGTGGTACTTTATGATGATTCTGGGCTTTTTTCAGCTGCGAGAGGCTGGTGGATGCTCAAGAGCATGGGGTTCGAACACGTATTTATAATGGATGGCGGATTGCCAGAGTGGCTACTCCATGGTTTTCCTGTTCAACAGCAATACAGTACGCCTAACTCAATGGGTAACTTTACCGTTATCCAAGGAGCTGCTGATTGGCAGTTTATTGAACGTTATGAAGTGCTTAGAACGATTTTAGACGAGTCTAGTCTGTTGTTAGATGCACGAAGCCCATTGCGTTTTTCGGGCTGTGAACAAGAGCCGCGAACAGGTATGCGCAGTGGTCATATCCCCAATAGTAAAAACTTACACTATAACGCATTATTAACTGAACGAGGCTTATTACGTTCCATAGGGGAGCTGCAGGCGCTATTCAGGTTGCTTGGGTGTGAAGGGAAAGCTTTGCAATTTAGCTGTGGTTCTGGGGTAACCGCTTGTATATTGGCGTTGGCAGCAGATGAATGTGGTTATACTAAGCTGGGAGTATATGATGGTTCATGGAATGAATGGGGCAGTATGCAATTTTGTGACGAATTGCCCATTAGGTGTGAAAGTGGAAAGTAAATCAAAGTGATTAACGATGATATAACCGCACTAAGCTTTTGAAAATGGACAATGTCGACAGCCATTACTACAACATTTACCGCGTTTTAAATGTGCCCATCGGGTCATGACCATTAAGCCATTTTCTATATCGTAGTCAAGTCCCTCTAAAAATGAGTTGGAAGAGGCGTGCTGTTGTGCAAGCTTGAGTTGCTGTTGAATAGGTTGATTTGCCATATTTTCAATATAATTACGTGTATTTTTGATTAAGCAGCTGCGGCAGAAGCAGTTTTTATCTGATTGTAGAGGCATAATGTTTGGTAGCGTCATACACCAGCATTTTTCATCTGTGGTGCAAGATAAAACTTGTTGGCAGTCATCACAGTGCATAAACTTGACCCATATAGATAAAGTGCTTAAATAGGCACAGATACTACCATAACTTTGGGAAGGCAGGTGTTATTGAGCAAATATATGCTTTGCTCATTATGTGGCTAAATTGCACAACAGATTTAATAGATACAGGAACTTATGGTTAACTCTCTCTCCCACCTAGATGCACTTATTGCCGTTGTACGTTTTACAGAGCAGCAAGAAAGCGCTTATTCGGCGTTAATACACTTTGCGCAAGATAAAGTTGTTTATACCTTAACTCGTGAGGATTTAGCTTATGTTTTACAACGTGTTCTATCGTTGGATATTGCTATTGAAGAGTTAGAATTGTGGGCTGGCTTGTTAGAGATACGGGGCGATATAGATCATCGCCAAATTGAAGGGGCATTGTATGCGCTAGCGAACCCAGAGCAAATGGGGTCATTAACGTTAGAGAAAGTTCGTACGCTGCAGACATTGATAGAATAGCAAGTAAAAGCAAAGATAAGGGCTTTAAGTGAATGTGTTGACACCAAAAATTATTTTCAATGGTTATCAAGATAACCAGTTTAAGCTCGTGATTTTAGAGCCTAGTGTTGCGGAGGCTGACTATGCGGTTGTTATGCGTAATCAAACGCGCTTGAGCACCTTCTTTAAAGGCATTATGGATTGGCCTAAAGCGGACATGACTCTTGAGGAAAATCGTGCCTCACTTGCCCAGCATCATCAGGAATTTAAAGAGCAAATTGCATTTGCATTTAGTGTCTTTTCGGTAAGTAATGACCAATGTATTGGTAGTGTTTATTTAGATGCGAGCCGCTGTGACGATTTCGATTGTGAGCTGTATTATTGGTTGGATGCAGGGTATTTAGAGCTAGAAGCAAAGCTAGAGAAAAGCATTTGTGATTGGATTGAACACGCATGGGGGTTGCCAAAAATAGCACTGGTTGGACGTTCGATTGCGCTTGAGACGTGGTTGCAATTAATTCGCGAGTCTGCAGCCTGTGAAAAATAGCAGCAAGAGCCGCTATTTTTCTTATTTAACTGAATAATTTAGTTGTGGTAACTTAAACAGGTTTCTACTTCACTTTTCGATCCTAAGATCACTGCTACGCGTTGGTGGATAGCATCCGGTTCGATATCCATAATACGTTCTTCACCTGTATGAGCAACGCCGCCAGCTTGCTCTACAAGCATAGCCATCGGGTTTGCCTCATAAAGTAAACGCAGTTTATAGGGTTTTTCTGGGTTTTTAGTATCGGTAGGGTAGGTAAATAGACCACCACGACATAACACGCGATGCACATCACCTACCATTGCCGCAATCCAGCGCATGTTAAAGTTTTTTGCGCGTGGCCCCGTACTTCCTGCTTGTAAATCATTGATATAGCTCTGCATGGCTGGCTGCCAATGGCGCTGGTTCGAGGCATTAATAGCATATTCCTGAGTTTCTTCAGGAATGCGCGCAAACTCTTCAGTAAGTAAGAAACTGCCATGTGTTTTATCAAGTGTAAAAATACGCGTGCCTTTACCAATCGTCAGTGCCAATGTGGTACAGGGTCCATATAAGACATATCCAGCAGCCACTTGTTGGTGACCCGGTTGCATAAAAATAGCAGGATCCGCGGGATCAGAATCTTTTGGGGCAACCATTATTGAAAAAATAGTGCCAACCAATGAATTGATATCGGTATTGGATGAGCCATCAAGTGGATCGAAAGCCACGATATAGTCTGCATCAGGGTTTCCCGCAACGGTATAATCTTCTTCCTCAGAAGCAATCGCCTTAACGTAACCTGATTCAAGTAGAATGTCTTTTAGAAGTTGGTTTGATAACACATCAAGTTTCTTTTGCGTTTCACCTTGAATATTTTCATCTAATGTTGAGCCCAGTACGCCAGACAGCGCGCCTTGACCAACACGAAATGAAATTTCTTTACATGCAGCTAAAATAGTACGAATAAGTGAAAGTAATTCTCTAGAACAACCATCTTCAATTAACACTGGGGGCAGTCTACGCATAGTTTTGGATCCTGATAACGTTTTGGTTGCAGTCAATTAATGTGAGAGATAACAGCAACCGCGCTGAATTTCGTCTTAAAATGGCTGAACTTTGTATACAATTTTATATACTTGGCTCATGATGACCATTAAAACCACTAATAACAAAGGTAAGAATATGCAAAAATTTAGGTTACTACCTTATATTCTCTGCACCTTGCTAGGCGCTATGATAACTCAAGCGCACGCAGCAATTAAGTCTATTGATGAGTTTACTGATAAACTTAATCATTTTCCTGGCTATTATACGTTTTTTGCCGATAACAACAGTGGCAAAATTTATTTAGACATTGATAAACTTAAACAGCCATTCCTATTACAGCATAGCTTGCCATACGGTGTTGGCTCAAATGACATTGGTTTAGACCGAGGTCAGCTAGGCGGCACGTATATGGTGCAATTTGAACGTTTCGGAAATAAAGTGATGTTACGTGCTTTAAACTCGTATTATCAAGCCAGTTCAGACAATGCAGCAGAACAACAAAGTGTGAAAGAGGCATTTGCATCGAGCATACTCCATGGCTTTAAAGTGGTTGCTGAGGATGATGACAGTGTATTGGTTGACTATACCCCTTATCTTTTAAGTGATGTACACGGCGTAAGTCGCACCCTTGCAGCACGTAAGCAAGGGAATTTCAGTTTAGATAGCGGACGAAGTGCCGTATTTATGCCACGTTCAAAAGCATTTGTTGATAATACCGAATTAGAAGCTTTATTGACATTTAAAGGCAATAAACCGGGTGAATTTGTACGTCAAGTCAGTGCAGACCCATATGCTATCACGGTCCATCAGCACCATTCTTTGGTAAAGTTGCCTGATAGCAATTACACACCTCGTCAATTTCATCCGCAGTCAGGGTATTGGAGTATTGAGCATAAAGATTACTCTGCTCCACTGGGGGAGTCGATGTATGTACGATATATTCCGCGTCATCGTTTAGCAAAAAAAGATCCTATGGCTGCGGTGAGTGAGCCAATAAAACCTATTATTTACTACCTTGATCCAGGTGTGCCAGAGCCTGTGAAAACGGCATTATTAGATGGCGCAACATGGTGGAATGATGCGTTTATTGCCGCAGGATACAAAAATGCATTTCGAGTAGAGATATTACCAGAAAATGCCGATCCTATGGATATTCGTTATAACGTTATTCAATGGGTGCATAGAGCAACACGAGGCTGGTCTTACGGAGCGTCAGTCATAGACCCGAGAACCGGTGAAATTATTAAAGGACACGTTACGCTGGGTTCTTTGCGTGTTCGACAGGATATTTTAATTGCTCAAGCATTAGCTGCACCTTTTGTTAAGGGCGATGAAGTAACTGAGCGTTTACATGCCATGGCACTTGACCGTATTCGTCAGCTAAGTGCACACGAAATAGGGCATACTTTAGGTATTGCACATAACTTTTCGGCATCGATTAAAGATAGGGCGTCAGTAATGGACTATCCACATCCGTTAGTGAGCTTTAATAACGAAGGTAAGTTGGATATTACTCAGGGCTATGCAAAAGGCATGGGAGCATGGGATAAGCAAGTTATAAAGTATGGGTACAGTGACTTCACAGCGACTAATGAAGCACAAGGGTTGAAAGCTATTTTGGCTGAAAATCGCACCCAAGGATTGGAGTTTATTTCTGATAGAGATGCGCGAGCGAAAGGCGGTGCTCACCCGACAGCGCATCTTTGGGATAATGGTAATGATCCATCTTTAGAGTTATTAAGGGTGTTAGATGTGCGTAGCCAAGCTTTGAGCACGTTTGGGATTAATAATTTGCAAACGGGTGAAGCGCTATCACAATTGGAAGAAAAGTTAGTGCCATTATATTTATTTCATCGTTTTCAAGTTGAGTCAGCGGTTAAATTGATTGGCGGCGTTGATTATGATTACGAAATACGTGGTGAACATCCCATAAAAGGGGCACAAGTTGTTGCAAAAGCACAGCAACAACAGGCACTAAAGGCGATGTTGGCAACCCTTGATGTAAAGACACTGCAAATACCAGAATCAATTTTGGCGTTGTTACCCCCCAAAGCTTATGGGGAGTCTAAAACACGGGAAAGTGTTTATGGACGTACTGGTTTAACATTTGATGCTATGGCATTACCTGAAGTATCAGTGAACCATACACTTAATTTGTTATTCAATACTCAGAGGTTAAATCGTGTTGCGCAGCAAGGAGCAAGAACATCAGCAGCGTTTAGCTTAGATGACCTACTGAGTCAGACATATGGATATGTATTTGGCCACCGTTCAGACACCGCAATGGGCGAGAAACTAGCACAGCGTGTGCAGTATTTAACGGCTAAGAAATTGGCTGAATTAAGCTTGAGTGATAAAGTAGACCCAGAGGTTCAGGCACAGCTGCGTTTTTATCTAGCGCAGCTAGTGGCTGATTATACGCAGAGCGGATTGTTTAATGATGTTAGTAAAGGCGATAGTGCGTTTAAGCATTATTTGTCAGAGCAAGTACAGCACTTTTTAATTTCAGGTAAATGGTTAGGTAGCTTTAAAGCCATCAAAACCCCACCAGGTTCACCGATTTAGTATTAAATAACGACTAAAAAAGCGTCATTCGGCGCTTTTTTGTCATATCACATTATTCAAAGCAGCAGCTTTTGATCAACTGCGTGATTATCTGTTGTGAAGGCGTTATTTTTTCCATGGCAAGGTACTCGTCGGGTTGATGAGCTTGTTTAATCGAACCTGGCCCCAGCACAATCGTCTCGCATCCCAATTGCTGAATAAAGGGGGCCTCCGTGCAATAATTTACCGCAACCGCTTTTTCCCCTGATATTTTTTCAGCAAGGCTAACTAACGCACTATCTTTTACACCATTAAAAGCCGGAATTGGCTCATGCATATCAATCACCGAGACGCTATTGGGGTACTCATCATTGATGGATTTTATAGAATTAAGTAACAGCAGTTGTAACTCTTGGATACTAAGCCCTGGGAGCGGGCGTATATCAATATGTAATTCACAACAGCCACAAATCCGGTTTGCATTATCTCCGCCGTGAATATGCCCTAGATTGAGTGTTGGGTAGGGGATTGCAAAATCCTCAATTGAATATTTATTCTTTATCTTTTCTTTTAACTGTAATAGCTTTGCAATGACGGTGTGCATTATTTCAATCGCATTGAGCCCTCGCTCAGGATCTGAGCTATGCCCTGAACGACCAATTATTCTAATCGCTGAAGTCATATGGCCTTTATGCATAAAAACGGGTGTCATATCGGTCGGTTCTCCAATAATACAGCGCTCAGGTTTTAGGGTTGGATGTTTTGCTATTTCTTGTGCGCCAGCCATGGTTGTTTCTTCGTCTGCGGTGGCCAAAATTAAAATCGGGGCAGTTTGTTTTGCTGTATCTAGCTGACTAATAGCCTCTAATACAAAGGAAAAAAAGCCTTTCATATCAATTGTACCAAGACCATATAACTTATTGTCTTTGATCGTTAAATTAAAAGGGTCTTGGCTCCAGCGGCTATCATCAAATGGGACCGTATCCGTATGACCAGCAAGCATTAAACCACCATCACCTTCACCGCGCTTTGCAAGTAAATTGTATTTCCCTGGGGCACTTGTCAGCTCAGTTATTTCAATATTAAAGCCTAAGTTTTCACACCAGCTGGCCAGCAAATTAATGGTGCTTAGATTACTCATGTTTAGAGATTCATCGAGAGCACTAATGGAAGGGCTGGCGATCAATTGTTGGTACATAGATAAAAAATCTGGGTTTTGCATAATATTTTCCAAAATATTTATTCAAAGTAATTGCATAACAATGTAAAGCTGTTTAAGATGAATATCAATTCACTTTTTCAGCATAAATATATTTTAAGGGCTAGCATGCGACGATAAATATTCACTATTTAATTCTATAACGATGTAAAAACGCAATTGATATTAAGAGAAAGTACAAAAGATGAAGAATGTAGTGATTATTGGCGCCAGTGGATATAGCGGCGCAGAGCTTGCCAGTTTAATAGCCAAACACCCCCACTTCTCCCTGAAGGGTTGTTATGTGTCAGAGCAAAGCTTGGATAAAAACAAGTTATTGAGTGAGTTGTATCCAGAACATACAGGTTTGCTCGACACTTTTTTATTACCGCTAACTGAGCAGGCATTGAACGTTATTTCTGATCAAGCTGATTATGTGTGTTTGTGCACAGATCATAAAGTGAGCGTTGAGTTAGCACCCAAGTTTTTAGCGCTAGGAAAAAAGGTGTTTGACTTGTCTGGTGGTTACCGGTTAGCAAACCGTGATGATTATGATAACTATTATGGATTTGAGCACCCATCCCCTGATTGGCTGGAAAAAGCGCAATATGGTTTAGCTGAGTGGTATGCAGCGGAGATTAAAAAGGCACAATTGATCGCGGTAGCTGGGTGTTACCCTACTGCAGCTCTTAATGCACTGAAGCCCTTGAAAGATGCCAACTTACTTTCGGATGAGCCTGTCATTATCAATGCGGTGTCGGGTGTTACTGGGGCGGGTAGAAAAGCCAATATGGCGACGCATTTTTGTGAGGTGTCACTTGCGCCATATGGGTTGTTTAATCACCGCCATACCCCTGAAATATCTCAATACCTTGAACACCCTGTTTTATTTACGCCACATTTGGGCAGCTTTGCGCGAGGCATTTTAGAAACTATTTACATCAAGTTAAAGCCTAATACGAGTGCCGCGCATGTTGAACAAGCGTATCAAGTGCTTGCTGATGAGCCTTTAATTCGCTTAAAAGGCAGTGTTTTGCCTTCAATTAAAGGGGTAGTTAAACAGCCTTACGTAGACATTGGGTGGCAGCAACAAGGTGAGCAGCTTATCGTGGTGGTTGCCATCGATAACTTACTAAAGGGGGCTGCGGGACAAGCAATTCAGTGCATGAATATTGTCAATGAACAGCCTAGTTACTTCGGTTTAAAGGAAAATAACGTATGAAGACCTGGGTAATTAAAGTGGGTGGTGCAGTTTTAAATCAAGATGATGCAGCGACAGAGTTGTTTAAAGAAATGGCTAAAATTGCAACATGTCACCCAAGCAACCAATTCATATTGGTCCATGGAGGGGGGGCATTAGTTGATAGGTGGTTAAGTGATGCTGGATTTGCAACGGCAAAGCATCAAGGGTTACGGATCAGTCCAAAAGAGCAAATGCCATATATTATTGGTGCGTTGTCTGGGTGCGCAAATAAGCAGCTCATGGCACAAGCTATTGTCGCAAATTTGCAACCTTTCGGTTGTAGTTTGTATGAAGCAGGCATAACAGTCACGCAAAAGTTAAAAGCCTTAGCCCAAGTTGGCCAGTGCCAAGTTGGGAAAACCGGTGTGCTCCCAGAGTTGTTGGCAATGGGCCGTTTACCGGTTGTAAGTTCAATAGGTATTGGTCCTGATGGGCAGTTATATAATGTGAATGCAGACGAAGCTGCGGAAGCTATCGCAAGTGCACTCGGTGCTGAACTCGTTTTTATGACTGATGTAGAAGCCGTATTAGATAAAAATAAGCAGCCTATTCGGCATCTGAATGCTGAGGGGATTAACATGCTTATTGAAACAGGAGTCATCGTGGGTGGAATGGAGGTCAAAGTAAAGACCAGCCTTCGCGCAGCCCAATATTTACGACGAGGAGTGTACATTTCAAGTTGGCAAAAGCCAGAAAACCTCTCGTTTCTGGTTGGCGGAAAACATGCTGGAACACAAGTTACACCTTAGGAATAAATACGATGATGACACATTTTTTAACAGGTTTGGAATTAAATAAAAACCAAGCCTTACAATTACTTAATTTAGCGCTAAATATTAAGCAACAACCTCAAGAATATAGTCAGGCACTGGCCGGAAAATCAGTCGTAACACTATTTGAGAAGCCAAGTTTAAGAACGCGATTATCTTTTGATATTGGCATTAATAAACTCGGAGGACATGCTGTTTATTTAGATCAACAAAATGGCGCGATGGGCAGTCGAGAGTCTGTGCGTGATTTTGCGTTGAATATTGCCACTTGGGCTGATTGTTTGGTCGCGCGAGTGAATCATCACAGCACACTGACTACGTTGTCAGAAAATTCGAGCATTCCCATTGTAAATAGTTTATGTGACTTGTATCACCCATGTCAGGCACTAGCAGACTTTTTAACCTTGCAAGAAGTTTATGGAGATGTCAGTAAACTTAAGTTGGCATTTATAGGAGCTGGCAATAATGTAACACATTCGTTGATGTTGCTGGCGGCCACTCTTGGAACAGATTTCGTTGTGGTGTGCCCCAAAGGGCATTCTCCCGATGCGCAGATAGTAAAACAAGCAGAACAAATCGCGGCAGTTAATGGTGCGTCTGTTTTGATTAGCGACAGAGTCGAAGCAGCCGCTGGTTCAAATGTTCTGTATGCAGATACGTGGGTGTCGATGGGCGACAATACACCACTTGAACATGTAAAACAGACATTTATGCCTTATCAAGTTAATCAAACTTTATTAGATCAAACCGGTGCCAGCTGTGTATTGCATTGCCAACCCGCGCATCGAGAGTATGAAATTACGTCACAAGTGATGGATGGCACCCATTCAAAAATCATTCAACAAGCTGAAAACCGGATGCATGCGCAAAATGCATTATTGGTCTCGTTGTTAAACCCAAATTATCTGTAAGGAAGATCATGAGTAAATTTAAGAAAGTGGTATTGGCATATTCAGGTGGTCTAGATACATCGGCAATTGTACCTTGGTTAAAAGAAACGTACGACTGTGAAGTTGTCGCATTTGTGGCTGATGTAGGGCAGGGCGCTGATGAGTTAACGGGTGTTGAAGAGAAAGCCATAGCATCAGGTGCGTCTGAATGTCACATTGTTGACCTAAAGGAAGAAATGGTCAGTGAGTATATTTACCCGACCTTAAAAACAGGTGCCATTTATGAAGGTACTTACTTGTTAGGTACCTCTATGGCTCGACCTATTATTGCAAAAGCTCAGGTTGAAGTAGCACGTAAAGTTGGCGCAGATGCGTTATCCCATGGTTGTACTGGCAAAGGTAATGATCAAGTACGTTTTGAAGCATGCTTTGCGGCTTTAGCACCAGATCTTGATGTAATTGCACCTTGGCGAGAGTGGGATTTGACCAGTCGTGAATCTTTATTGGACTACTTAGCGCAGCGTGATATTCCATGTGCCGCATCTGCGACAAAAATTTACAGTCGAGATGCAAATGCATGGCATATTTCACATGAAGGTGGTGAACTTGAAGACCCGTGGAATCAACCGAGTGAACAAGTTTGGACCATGACTAACTCTCCTGAAGAGGCCCCTGATAAGCCTGAGTACATATCGGTCTCTGTACAGAAAGGGCAAGTGGTTGCCGTAAACGGTGAGCGTTATAGCCCGTATAATTGCTTAGTTCAATTAAATAACTTGGCTGCACCACATGGCGTAGGCCGAATAGATATTGTTGAGAATCGCTTAGTTGGTATGAAATCACGAGGGTGCTATGAAACACCGGGTGGCACAGTCATGATGGCTGCATTACAAGCGGTAGATGAACTGGTACTCGATAAATCTAGTCGAAAATGGAAAGAAACATTGGGCAATGAGTTTGCGCATTTGGTCTATGACGGTCGTTGGTTTACACCATTAAAAGCGTCCATTTTAGCTGGCGCAGAAGCGTTATCAGACTTGGCGACGGGCGAAGTTGTGCTTAAGCTGTATAAAGGTCAAGTTCATGCGGTACAAAAGCAGTCGGTGAATAGCTTATATAGTGAAGATTTTGCAACATTTGGGGATGACGATGTGTATGACCAGTCTCATGCTGAAGGTTTTATTCGCTTGTTTTCATTATCAAGCAGAATAGCAACATTGAATAGTAAAGCAAAATAGTCAGATTTAATTGTACTGAGTTTGGAGAATAGACATGGCATTATGGGGTGGCCGGTTTTCATCAGGCCCTGACGCTGCATTTAAGCAATTTAATGACTCATTGCCATTTGATTATCAAATGGCAGAGCAGGACATAATTGGTTCAATTGCATGGGCAGGCGCATTACAGCAAGTTGATGTTTTAACTGGTAATGAGCATCAAGAGTTGGTCAACGCGTTACAGCAGCTACAATCTGAGGTTGAGGAAAACCCGACGGCGGTTGCCACATCAGGGTTTGAAGATATTCATTCTTACGTTGAGGCTAAGCTTATCGGCAAAGTGGGTGACTTGGCGAAGAAGCTTCATACTGGGCGCAGTCGAAATGATCAAGTTGCAACAGACTTCAGGTTGTGGAGTCGTCAAAGCGCGGAGCAAATATTGACCGCGATTGGTAGCTTGAAAGCTGCCTTTATAGCGGTTGCAGAACGTGAGCTTGGTACTATCCTGCCGGGCTATACGCATTTACAACGTGCACAACCAGTACTATTTAGTCACTGGTGTATGGCTTATGTCGAGATGCTAGAACGTGACGAGTCACGGCTCAATGATGCAATTGCACGCTTGAATGTGTGCCCTCTTGGTTGTGGAGCCTTGGCTGGCACAGCTTACCCCATAGATCGGCAAGCTCTGGCGTCTACACTCGGTTTTACAGAAGCATCAAGAAATAGCTTAGATTCAGTCTCAGATAGAGATTTCGTCGTAGAATTACTGAGCTGTGCCAGTATTTCAATGATTCATTTATCGCGCTTCGCGGAGGATTTAATTTTTTACAATTCAGGAGAAGCTGGATTTATCGAACTCAGCGACAGTGTTACCTCTGGTTCATCATTGATGCCTCAGAAGAAAAACCCTGATGCCTTAGAGTTAATAAGAGGCAAAACTGGGCGAGTATTTGGTGCTTTTAGTGCCATGATGATGACTCTAAAGGCGCTGCCACTTGCATATAACAAAGACATGCAAGAGGATAAAGAAGGGTTGTTTGATGCAATGCCAACTTGGTTAGCCTGTATTCATATGGCGCAAGCGTGTTTAAACGGGCTGAAAGTCAACTCTGAACGCACATTATTAGCGGCGCGAGGGGGGCACGCCAATGCCACTGAACTTGCTGATTATTTAGTGGCTAAGGGGATCCCATTTAGGGAAGGGCATCATATTGTTGGTGAGTTAGTTCAAGTAGCAATTGCAAAGCAGAAAAATCTTGAACAGCTTCCGATTGAAGAGTTTAAAGCTGTTTGTGATGCCATTGAGGAAGATGTTTATCCGGTATTAGAAATTGACGCATGTATTGCCGCACGGCAAGCATTAGGCGGCACATCTTTGCCGCAAGTAAGTGATGCGATTAAAACTGCGAAAAAAAAACGGCAAATTACGGTAAGAGATGCAACGCTAAATGATGTAGAAGCAATTGCTGGGCTTGTGCAGTACTGGGCTAAGGTCGGAGAGAACCTGCCTCGCGCCAAAAGTGACATGGTGCATTCAATCAATGAATTTGCAGTGACAGAAGTGGGTGGAAAAGTAACAGGATGTGCTTCATTGTATATTTATGATACTGGTCTGGCCGAAATTCGCTCATTAGGTATTAACCCAAGCGTTGACGTCAAAGGTCAGGGGCAGCAATTAGTTGACTATTTATTGTCTAAAGCTAAAAAGTTGGCGCTACATCGCATCATTGTGTTAACAAGGGTGCCTGGTTTTTTTACAAAGCAAGGGTTTATTGATTGCACTAAAGAAAGTTTACCTGAAAAAGTCATGAAAGATTGTGAGTTGTGTTTAAGAAAAGACAATTGTGATGAGGTTGCAATGGAGTTTATGTTAACCAATAAGTCCAGTAAATTTATATCATGTAGGTATGTCGCATAGAGTTATTAATTGCGATTTATAATTGGTTTATTTTGTTTTTCTGAATAGTGTTGCAATTCTTGGTTTTTTTGTTAAATATTTTAACATTGTGGCTCGGTATTTGCCTAATTTCAATGGTCATGGCTTTTTGACACTTCGGGCATGAAGTCTCAAAGAGTTAATATTGGAACTGAGGGAAATTATGTTTATATCAATTGAAATGTTAGCAAAAAAAAGCAAATCATCGAAAAGTGCTAGTAAGAATAGAGAACTTTCTGGTAAGGTCATAATAAGTAAGTCAATTCTAGGCTCTGTTTCTGGGGCTCGAGGCGGTGGCGCGAGGCCTAAGTCTAAAGATTAGAGGTTTGGGAGAGTACATATTATAGTCCAGCTGAGTAATGCATTATCGGAGTTATCTTTACACTTTGATACTATTATCGTTATTGGAATGGGGTTGAGTTTTCTACTTAACCTTTTCTTTTATATATCTGGAATTAATAGACAACTCTCTCTGCTGATTACCTCAGCTGTTATGGCAACTTCATATTTTATAAGTAATCATTTAGTAAAGTTAAGTTTTAGCTATTGGGTTTATCTAGAGTGGATAGCATATGATTTACTCGTTATACTTCTTATTTACTTAATTCATAAACTAAGAAAAATAGAGTTCTGTACAGCATCTTTTTACGTGTTTTTAGGTTTATCAATAAATTCAATGTTATTTTTTATAATGTTCATTGATCTCCATTTCTTTGAAAATAAAGATTCTTGGTGGTTTTGGCACTTATATACTATTTTAGTGAATTCTGTTGATATATTTATGGTTTCAGTTCTTATTTTAAATCGGGATTTACTTGGTTTTTTTGCAATAAAAAAAAGGTTTTCTTCTTAACTAATATATAGGTAATAAATTTTTATATTCATGCTATTTTTAAATGAATGCTTTGTATTTTAGTTTTTTGTGTAATTGAAATTTCATGATTTAATCTGGAATTATCATTGTCATAATATATAACTACTTTTCTAACTACAATAGGTCTGATCTTACCCTTTCAAAGAAAAATTTTAATATCCACAGCCTTAATAGAGTCATCGA
Source organism: Pseudoalteromonas sp. MMG013 (assembly GCF_018100885.1). NCBI lineage: Bacteria > Pseudomonadati > Pseudomonadota > Gammaproteobacteria > Alteromonadales > Pseudoalteromonadaceae > Pseudoalteromonas > Pseudoalteromonas sp. MMG013. The sequence goes on from NZ_JAGJEE010000010.1 coordinate 101,822, forward strand.
ATAAGTTAGAATTGTTTAGTTCATCACTTAGTTTCTTGCCATTGTTGAGTGATTTGGTAAATAACTTGATGTTATGGATGGTTTTAATCACTACACGGCTGAATTTTGCGCGAATGTTTGAGCCAAGTGCTTTTAAAGCTGATGAAAAGCATTACCCGCTTGAATCTGCGTTTGTGAGCTTTCTACAATTTTTTTCCTATAATGCCAGCTTTTAGTATCAATCACTGATTTTTACATTGAACCTTATCAGGGTATTCGGTTTTTTGTATTGCACAATGGATTTTTCTAGTTATTTTAACAAGTTATAAGCTCATGAAATTAATTCTAAAAAATGGAGAATATCAAGGTTTTACCTTATCCTATGTGTCGCATCGAATGGATTGCTTTTCTTTTCTTGTTTTTACACATGGTAACTGTGGCTGAGGAGATTTTCTATTATCCCGTGTGGCTGGCTAATCTGTATATCAAGTCTATTAGTTTACTAGACTTAATAGTAGTACTCTCTTTAATTATACATAGAGATTTCTTGGTAATATAAATTTAAAAGCCGGGTGCGATCTTTTATCAGTGCTGTATATGTTAAATAACCGCTTTATTAAATCTAGTAGGAGGCTTGTGTTTCGGGGCGGGCTTAATGAGAAGATAACTATGTTTTGAATCATTCACGGCTAACTATGCCCGTACTATTATTAGGTGTATCCATGGTTTTACTTTTTTCGAGTATCATTGATACTTAATATGCGTGCTAAACATCTACTCTCTGGCATGAGGTGACATAGTGAGCATATAAAAGTAGTATAAGACCAGCTTGATGAAACTTACCTATACATACTTTTATGCTCTTCGGATTAAAACTGGAACTCCCAACTTAATTTTACCGCACTGTTCACATCATCATTCCCATTTTTATTTTCATCTTTATCTTGCCAAACAGAAGTACTTATTTTACCTAGTCCTCCAAGCAAGCCGTGTTGATAGCCTACTTCCAATAAAGTGCGCTTGGTTTTGATATGTTCAAATTCGATGTGTTTTAATTTGGCATAAGCACCGATGCCAGACATTTGATAGTAATCTGCAGCAAGGGTAATGCTTTTAGCTTGAGGCCCAATTGCTGCGCCTAGCCACTGATCACGCTCTTTGTAATCGGAGCCTTGTGAAGGTTCAGCAAAGTTGCATTGAAAGCTTGCTTGCTGTGCCTTGCAGTCAATTGTACTGTCGCTATATTCAATATAGGCTTTGGCACGATAGTGGGCGTTACTAAAAAATGTTTCGGCACCAAAAGTCTGCATACTATTTTGTGGCGCGAGACCTTTATCGTTATCGCCCATCACTTCACCATAAAAAGACAATGCTCGATTTGCAATGAGGGTTGAATATTTAAAATCAAAACTGGTCAGTCGGCGTTGTGTTGTTGTTTTATCTGTATCCTTTAAATTACTTGGGCCAGAGAAAATAAAGTCACTACTTGTACTACTAAAAGCCAGCTCTAAACCACTAATTGGCGTAGTTGATAGTCTTATTCCCCAAAAGTCTCCTGTGTGTTTTTGCGATAAAAGAGGTTTTTGCTTAGCCGCAATCGCTGTGACTTGCCAAGGCCCGATAAATGATAGAAAACGAGGGCCATCATAATCACTGTTGGCTCTGCTGAGTCGTACTGCTTTCATTGGGGCGGCATTGTTCGACAACATCATCGCATTGTCATTGGCTGGACCCCACCAATAATTCAAACGTTCCGCGCTGAGGGACCAATTTCCATATAGTATTGCTAAGTGACTACCATAGTGATTAATCTTTTTCTCATCTATTGCTTTGTCAGCATAATTCACTTGTATTTTAGCGCTGACGTTAGTGCCAGTGATGATGCTATATGTATTTATACCTGACTGAGCAGCTTGTCGTGAACCGAAGTCATTATTCAGCGAAGGAGCGTCATCAAAATACGCCTTAATGCTTGAGTATTGTGCTCGCTTTGCTTGTTGCAAAGCATGTTTAACATGCTGTAAGGCAAAATGCGCTTGTGGGCTGAGTGTACTTTCATCAACGCGAGAGAGATCTTGTACAATACCTTGCCATAAAAGTGGGTATTGATTAATTGGACGATTGATTACACCATGGCTTGCGAGTAAGTCGAGTGAGTGCTTGAGCGCGCTTTCGTCCGATGTGATCCAAGGGCTTGCTATAGCATGTGTACTGGTGAAAAAATAGACTGCGAGTGTTAACGGTAAATGTTTCATCCGTGTAGTTTTTCCTTTAATGCATGAGCGACGATAGGGTCGACAAATTCACTTACATCTCCACCATGTAACGCAACTTCTTTAACTAAAGTAGAGGAGATAAAGGAGTTTCGTTCTGAAGGAGTAAGAAAAACACTTTCTAAATCGGGGTTTAATCGTCTATTCATATTTGCTAATTGAAATTCATAGTCGAAATCAGATACCGCTCTAATACCTCTGATAAGTACACTGGCATTGTGCTGCTGTGCCAAGTCGACGAGTAAACCAGAAAATCCAATGACTTGCACATTTTTATATTCACTAAGTACCTGTTCGGCCAGCGCCACACGTTCATCGAGCGTAAAACAGGGTTTTTTGTTTGGATTATAGGCTATGGCCAACAACACGACGTCAAACATTTTAGCTGCTCGTTTAATGAGATCAGAGTGACCATTTGTTAATGGATCAAATGTTCCTGGGTATAGGGCAGTTACTTTCATAAATCAATGAGTTCGATGAGTTTGCGTCATAATACCAGTGTTTTTCTTATATTTCACTGGTCTGCTTAGATGCATTTTTGCTTATATCTAAAACTGATTAATGCTATTTTCAGTTATTCTAATTAGCTATACTTAGCTGGTTATATATTACTTACATTATAAAAATTGCGTGTTAGAGAGAACAGGATATGAATACCAAGGAAAAAATTATTCGTACCAGTATTGCTTTGTTTAATTTACATGGAGAACGAGCAATAACCACCAACCACATAGCTTCTAATTTGGGAATAAGTCCGGGGAACTTGTATTACCACTTTAAAAACAAAGAAGACATTATCCGTAATATTTTTACATTATATCGAGAGCATTTAAGTACTCATTTTAAACCTTTGAATACGGAATTTGAACCGCTAGAACAACTAACTAAGTACTTAGATTCATTGTTTGAACTGATGTGGCGTTATCACTTTTTCTATGACAACTTAACCGATATTTTAGCGAGGGATGAAGTGTTGAAAAAGGAGTACATTTCTTTTCAAGCAGACTTGTTTGAACAAGTTCGATCAGTGGTGATTGGCTTAAGAACCAGCAAAGTGATTGATATTAGCGATGAGGATGCAGTTGAAGTCGCACATATGTTGAAAATGACAGTGAGTTTTTGGACGCCTTATGTGAAAGCGCGTCGTTTAACTGGGGTGTTAGAGCAGCAAGATATTTACAATGGGATAGTTAAAGTTTTGATGTTATTTAAGCCTTATTGTACTGACCTAAGCACACAAAAAATAGGTTTATTACAAGCGCATTATCAGCAATTGGCTGATGAGTCATTACCGAGTATTGCGTAATTAGGTCATTTTAGCCAAGTGGTTATTTCCTAGTCGTGTAGAAATTTGCTATAATCGCGCGCCAGTTGTCCCGGCGCGCATTCGCCCAGTCTAAAGAGTTATTTCTATGCTTAAACTTATCGTCAAACTGCATCCTGAGATCGCAATCAAGAGCAAATCTGTTCGTAAGCGCTTTACACAAGTGCTTGAAAGAAATATCAAAATTATTTTGCGTCGTTTTGATGAAAATGTCAGAGTAAAAAATAACTGGGACAATATTTCAGTTGAGAGTCAAAGTACTGATGAAACAATTCACGCGTTATTTATCGATAACTTAAAACGAGTACCTGGCATTGTACAGTTTATTGAAGTACAGGAGACACCCTTTGATACTCTTGATGATATTTATCAACGTACATTAGAGCTTGCCGGACACAGTATTGAAAATAAAACTTTTTGCGTTCGAGTTAAACGAAAAGGGGAGCATGCGTTTACGTCCTCTGATGTTGAACGTTATGTTGGCGGTGGCTTAAATCAAAATGTATCAGGTGCAAAGGTAAAGCTTAGCAAACCCGAAGTGACTGTAAAAATAGAAATTAAGGGTGCATTAGCTTACATTGTAACCCATACCCATTACGGTATTGCAGGATTTCCACTTCCAACTCAAGAAGATGTACTTTCGCTCATTTCTGGTGGGTTTGATTCTGGGGTCGCAACTTATCAAATGATGAGAAAGGGCGCTCGTACACACTTTTTGTTCTTCAATCTTGGGGGAGCAGCTCACGAAATCGGTGTAAAACAGGTAAGTCATTACTTGTGGAATCGTTTCAGTTCCACACATAAGGTTAAATTTATTACTGTTGATTTTGAACCTGTTGTTGCTGAAATCCTTGAAAATGTTGAAAACGGTCAAATGGGAGTGGTGCTCAAACGCATGATGATGCGTGCGGGTAGCCAAGTCGCAGAGCGATTAAATATTCCGGCTTTAGTCACTGGTGAAAGTATTGGGCAGGTATCGAGCCAAACGCTTGCGAACTTAAATGTCATTGATAGAGTGACGGAAACGTTGATTATTCGACCGCTGATTCAACATGATAAAGCCGAAATTATCAATATAGCAAGAGACATAGGCACCATTGAAATGGCGGAAGCAATGCCTGAATACTGTGGTGTTATTTCTAAGAAACCAACAGTAAAAGCCAAACTTGATACAATTATTGCCGAAGAAGCTAAATTTGATTTTGATGTATTAGACACGGTCATTAAAAATGCCACAGTGAAAGACATTAGAGATATAGAAGCTGAAGCAAAAGAAGAAGTAAAAGAAGCTGAGAGTGTAAGTCAGCTACCCGAAAATGGCGTGATCTTAGATATTCGTGCGCCCGATGAGGAAGATGCATCGCCTCTTGAAGTAGATAATGTGGAAGTTGTACACCTACCATTTTTCCGTTTAAGTACCAAGTTTGCGGATTTACCTCAAGATAAAGAATATTATCTGTACTGTAAAAAAGGCGTAATGAGTCAGTTGCAAGCACTTATCTTGCATGAGAATGGGTTTATGAACGTAAAAGTGTACAAGCCTGAATAGGGGGAGTGCACTTATGATAAAGCTGAGTTATGCATACTCAGCTTTTTTTCATCAATTGTGAGAGTCCAATAATTGAATGAGCATCTTTCGGTTAAAAGGCGTGTCAATGCTGTGATGTTCACCTCTTTGTACGATATATCCGCAAATAGCTTCTACTTCGGTTTTTCTATTATTCAGAACGTCTTGCGCCATAGATGAGGAATTATTTTGTGTGCGAGCCATTACTTGATAGGCTGTTGTTAGTGCTTCGCTAAGCTCAACATCGATTTTTTCTGCACGCGCGACGGTACATGCTTCATTTAATAATTGTAAAATGGTACTGGCGTATTTTGGTTGGCGTAGTTGGCCATTTCTGATTTGGTGGATTGCAGATAAAGGGTTTATAGCGATATTCACCAGTAGCTTTTGCCACCTTAGTTGCTCAATATCAGGGTGGATCCTGCTATGAGGTAAGAGCGAAGAAAAAAACTCACTAAAGCAGTATGATAATCGTTCTGAGGCTGTTGCATTTGATACACCTAAATAGGTTTCTCCGACTCCCGTTGCCTGTACCGTCGTATCATTTATTTTTAATCCTCCCATTGACGTACTAAAAAAGAAAAGTGCTTGTTTTGGCCTTAGGTGTTGTTTAAATTCATTGAGGTTAGTCATGCCATTGTGGCTAATAAATACATTTGCTTGTTCTGTTAAGTACGGGAATATTGAATAAAAAGCATGCGCTAATTGATATGCTTTGACACAAATAAAGCAGTTACTAATAACGAGGGAGCGTTGTGTTAGTGAATAAATGTTGATGTGCTCAACAGGGAGAACATGGCTTTTTTGATCGTGATAAAAAGTAAATGGGGTCGCGTATTCGCGCCTTACTAGCAAAGTCGTATGGTGAGCGCGACTAAAAGCATTGGCAAGGGATAAGCCAATAGCACCGGCCCCCAGAATGTGTATATTAGCCATATTTTTTACCGCACCAAGTACGCCATAAAGTATAGCTTGCGTAATAGCTGACAGCCCCAAGTACATCGGCGATAAAATCTGCAAAAGATGCTTGACGATGGGGGAGCATGCCTTGCATTAATTCAATGCCAACTCCATAGCTTGCTAATAAAGTAATTTGTAACCACATAGGCCATTTAAAAGCATGCTGCATAATAAAAGCGAGTATGAAAAATATGCCGAAGTGAGCAATTTTATCAAGGTGTTCTATCTGTATACCCGAATGCTGGATTTCTCTCGCAAACAATACGGTACAAATGGCCAAGGTGATAAGCAAAACAATTTGATAAATACGTCTGGTCACAAAACATCCTAGATTGTTGGTGTGTTAAAGAGTGCGGTCAGTATATCATTGAAAACTGGCTGTTGGGTGAATATAAAAAGCTGTCCAAACTTAATTTTAGATTGATATAATTGATGGATATCTATTAGGAGAATTATTATGCCATCATTTGACATCGTGTCAGAAATTGAAATTACAGAAGCACAAAATGCAGTAGACAATGCCAAACGTGAGCTTGAAACCCGTTATGATTTTCGTGGTGTAGATGCTTCAATTGAACTTGCGAATGAAACGATCACGTTAAAAGCGGAAGCGGATCCACAAGTGATGCAGTTATTCGATATATTAGCCAGTAAGGCGTCAAAGCGTGGTCTCGATGTCGCAAGTTTAGAACTCAAAGATATTGAGCGTTCTGGGAAATATGTATCTCGTAAAGTGGCTTTGAAGCAGGGCATTGACAAGGAGATGGCTAAAAAAGTGGTCAAAGTAATTAAAGATGCAAAAATTAAAGTGCAAGCCTCTATTCAAGGTGAAGAAGTGCGTGTAACGGGTAAAAAGCGAGATGATTTACAAGAAGCAATGCAGGTTGTGCGCAGCGGGGAGCTAGGTCAACCATTTCAATTTAAAAATTTCCGAGATTGATTTTTCTATAAAAAGCCTGCATTTGCAGGCTTTTTATTAGAACTGTTACTTTTCCACAAAGCGAATCGTTGACGGAGTCAGTTCAGTTAGTAAGCGTGTACCCTCAGGGATATTATCTGCAGTATTGATAATATCAACACCAGGTGTTGTTGGGTTGTTGATCCCCATCCATAAAAAGTTTGCTGAATCCAAAGCTAGCTGTACTATTGCATCATCGCCAGTGTTGGCAATATTACTCGCAATCACTGCGCCTGTCGTTGGGTTAAACTCATGCAGGGTTGATTTTACATGGTACTCTGGGCTAAAAAAGGTTTGATTACTATAAAAGTAACCTTTTTCCTCAGATACGATAACACTCGCTCTGATAACGGCTGATTCGTTTTCTGGGATGGCTTGTGCGTCAATAATGTTTCGTACTGAATAGTCCTCAGGGGTGATCTCTTCAATTCGACTTAATGATAAATCAGTCCCAGAATATGAACTTCGAGACGTGACATATACTTTGTCATTAGCAGTGACAACACTATTCTCTAATGGATTTCTCCCTACAAGCGGGATGCCTTTAAATTCATCATCAGCTAATGCATTGGTTTCTATTTCTGTATCAGTTAAGGTGTCAAATACTGCAACATAAGCAATACCCGGCGTCCAATTGTCATCAATACGCTGCATGGCAATATACAGTTTACCATCCAGTATTGCAGCTGATGATGGAGTGGGGGTATTATTCGCATTATTATGTGCGTAGTGAGAAATGTCTAGCTCTCCGATTTTGAAGTCTTCAGCTTGTGTGGCTTGCGGGTTTACTATCCACACTTTTCCAGAGCCATAGCGGATAAGATAAGCTTTATTGTCATTTAATGAGACTAATGAGTACGGGTTTCGACTCACCGAGTCTTGACTGTCTTGTGTTGAATATGACCAAAGCGCAACGTCAGGTGCCGCACGATTATATTTTGTGATTTCATCAATCTTAAAGCGACCAATATGGTATATATCTGATTTGTATGTGCTGAGCGTATAGTCTGAGGCATCTTTTATATAAAAGCCGGTTTCAACGTTTTGTTGGACAGGATCGATGTAAACCACTTCTGAGCCCAAAAAGTCGGGGGAAACGGTTTGGACAACTGCAAAATCAGGTGTATCTTTTACATCATCAAGAGAAATAGAAATTGTTAATGATGCATTGAGCTTATCATTAGTTTGCTCTGTTGCGGTTATTGTTACACTAAATGTCGTGTCTCCAACCACTTCGAAGTCGGGTGCGTCTTTAAAGCTCAGTTCTCCTGATTGTTCAAGGTTAAATAGTGCACTTGATTCACCGCTCAAGCTTAAGATTAATGCATCTCCATCAACGTCATTTGCCGTGTATGAGCCAACTAAAGTGGTGTTTTCTAGGACTGTTGGTGATTGATTACCTGTGAGTGTTGGTGCATTATTTTTATCACTTGAGCCACAGCCTGTAAGTACTAAAGCGGATGCAATAAGGCTCAAAGGTAAGCTTTTTTTAGCTAGCGTATGAAACATGGTTTAGATGCCCTTTAAAGAATATTTAAGTTGGATACTGCGCCCATGAGCGGGGCGATTGGCTAAATCTTGAAACTCAGTATTAAACAGGTTACTGAACGTCAAATTCAAATTATGTTGGCTATGTGACCAGTTGAATGTCACGTCGGTTACCTCTCTATCGGCTGGCGTGCCATTACCTCGATTTTTTTCACTTTGGAATTTATTACTGCGATTAAAGTAAAGCTCACGGTCTATTTTATGATTCAGGCTTACACTCCACTGGTTATTCACTTGGTAAGTGAGCGCTGCGCTATATTGTCTATGATAAACACCTGGCAACTTTTTATCGTCAAAAGCACTGAAGATTGAGTGTGTATTTGAGTGAATGAATGTGCCTTTTAGAGCAAACAGCCATTGAGTATTAAATTTATAATTAGTTTGTAACTCTAAGCCCTTTAAAGTGGCTTCAGAGACATTTGTATAGCTTCCCACATTGCTGGAATTAAAAATAGCGACGATGCTGTTCTCTTGTTTTTTTATATAGCTAGAAGCATTGAGCACCAGAGCTTTACGCTTATATGCAAAGTTGATAGCCCTTGTTTTAGAGCGCTCAGGTAATAAGTTTGCGTTACCTTTAAAAGCACCACGATTACCATAAAGTTCAAACAATGTTGGGGTTCTGACACCTTTAGAGAAAACGAATTCAGCAACAACTTCGCGCCATTGATAGGTAGCTCCTAACTCATGTGTATCGAACTGGTCGTTAGCATATAGCGTTTGCGCTGTTGTATTTTTGAGAGGTTCATTACTCGATTTGTTGTGTAGCTTGTTGTACAACCCATATATATTAATAGGTAGTGTATTTCCTTGCCACTCGATACGTGTGCCGTAGTTTGTTTGCTGCAATTGCGCTTTGATATCGCATTCGCTGATGCCATTACATGGATTTGCTTGATCATTTATGAATTGTTCGGACTGAAAGGCGTGGTCGGTGAGGGTAATAAAAGGTGTAAATGTATAACTGTCCCAGATAACCGTTGGCTTTACGCTAACATGCTTTTTATCAGAGTTATAATGATAACTTTGCTCTGAAACCCCGTTGGGGGCGTCTAAATAAATTTCACTCTTATCTTGATAATAGCTATCCAGCTCAATGCTGGGTACATAAGCATGTATATCATGCAACGTATGCAAATAGCCGAGACGCCATGTTTTAGTGGCTAAATTGGATGTGGTTTCAGGTGAGTTATTTCTATAATTCGGTAACTCTTTCGTTTGATCTGAATATTGCCCATGAATTCTAACTCTGTTGTTTTCAAATTTTATATTATCATTGATATAGAGTGTATTTTTACTGTAGCCATTGTTAAGCAATGCCTGTTTTTCAGAAATAGAAGGGTTGTTAAACGTTTGAGGCACTAAGTATTGGTAATTATTATCGGTATTTAGCGTTTGTGCGCCGAGCGTTAAAGTATGCTGGTCAAAAATCGTATTGACCGTAGCATTTAATTCGGTATGACCAAAAGATCCGACGACGGCTGATAGCTTTTTTTGTGAGTTATCTGGATTGTACGTATTGATCCTTACAACACCGCCAATGGGAGTGGCCCCAGTCCCAATCGCTTGGCTTTTACTTATTTCTATGCTCTGAATTTGCTCTGTTGGGATTTGATTTAAATCGAATCCACCAAATTGACTGTCGTTGACGAGCTGCCCATCAATGTAAAATTGTACTTGCTTACTATTTGAACCTCGGATAGAAATTGCAACTGGGTTACCGAGTCCACTGATTTGGCGTATTTGAATGCCATTTATAGAGCTTAGAATATCGGACAAGGTTTGAGCACTATTAATAAACTCATGGCGCTGGAAAATTTTATAAGAGGGTGAGTAGCTGCCTGTATGTTCAACTTCTAAAATTTCTATGTTTGTGCTGTCACTGGGCACGATCTCTTTGCTTGATACTGTGGGTATGACCAATAAAGCGAACACAAAAAACATAAATAGTTGCATAAGTATCTCATTATTAGGGGAGCAATGAGAAATACAGTCATGCTAAAGCATCACGATATATCCCATATTGCCCACCGCAATATTATAAACTGGATTTTATAGTGAGGCCGGTCTCCGGACTTTGGTGAACATGTTTGCTCAGCCATTACCGTTGCGGGGGCAGTATTAGACTATTTAACCAAGGTGGTTACGGCACTAATTTCCCGATTATCTTTATCCGATACAAGAGGATTAAGCACCTCACTATTTTGACGCGTAGTCTGAGGTCTTTATAGGTAAATGTCAAAGTCTATACGGTGTCTTGATAATTGTGTTATGTCGATTTCTAAATTATATCTGATGGCGAAAAAAGAAGGTGGATGATTTTTGTGTATTAAAAATCAACTAGTTATGGTTTTTTTTGGGATGTTCGAAAGCAAGCTTTCTATGTCATCCCGTTTATTAGTCGGGGGGTTTTAATCTATGTTATTCACAAATCGTTGTTCAAACTTTGCTATTTTTGGCGCAATTAACATACTGCAATACCCCTGATTAGGGTTCTCATTAAAATAGTCTTGATGGTAGTCTTCTGCCGCGTAGAATGTTTGTGCTTCGCTGACTTCGGTGACAATAGGTGCTGATATTTGTTGCTGAATCCTTGTGATCGTATCACTGATTGCGTGATGCTGATATTCATCGTGATAATAAATCACACTTCTATATTGTGTACCAATGTCATTACCTTGGCGATTTAACTGGGTTGGATCATGTAACGTAAAGAACATAGCCAGTAAAGTGTCGTAATTAACCATGGTGCTGTCAAAGCTTACTTCCACTACCTCTGCGTGGCCGCTATCACCTTGGCAAATAGCTTTATAAGTTGGCTCTGGTGTGTGTCCACCTGTATAGCCTGAGCGAACCGATGTAACTCCTCTAACGCGACGAAATGCAGCATCAATACACCAAAAGCAGCCGCCACCAAATGTGGCTTTTTTTATACTAGTCATGTTCAACCTTTTTTATAGCTGTAGCCTGTTGCTCTAATTGTAGCGCTAAAAACTCTGGTGATTGTGTGTTTTTAGACAATAAGTTATACGCACAAGGGATCACAAATAAAGTGAGTAATGTGGATACACTCACCCCAGCAAAAACCACGACACCAATCACCATTCGACTCTCAGAACCGGGGCCAACAGCCATAACGAGTGGAATTGCGCTCATTACAGTCGTAAGTGAAGTCATAATGATAGGCCTTAAGCGCTGGACTGATGCCGTTACGATGGCTTGTTCAAATGCGATACCTTTGTCACGCAGCTGATTGGCAAATTCAACAATCAGAATGCCGTTTTTAGCACTTAAACCAATTAACATGACGATACCAATTTGGCTATATATATTGAGCGAGCTATCGGTTAGGTAAAGTCCGTACATCGCACCAACGAGGCCAAGTGGCACAGTTAACATAATTACTAGTGGGTGAATAAAGCTTTCGAATTGTGCCGCGAGTACTAAAAAAGTCACGGTTAGCGCTAAGATAAAGACATAAGTCATGGCTGATTCACCTTCATAGAACAGTTGTGATTCACCTTTGTAGTCTATTGCACCATCAATATTATTCTCTTCAGCTGCAACAGTGTTTAAGAAGTCCAGAGCTTCAGCCAACGTATAGCCATTCGCTAAGTTTGCCGTGATCGTTATAGCACGCATTCTGTTGTATCTATTTAGACGAGACGCGGTGGCCGCTTCATTGATGCTGATCAAGCTGTCAAGAGGGATCAGTTCATCAGTACGTGATTTGACAAAAATATTTGCGATATCATTGGGACCGCCAAAGTCAGCTTTTGTACCTTTTAGTATGACATCATACTCTTCACCCCGATCGATAAAAGTGGTGACTCTGCGTTGCCCCAACATTGTTTCAAGCGTATTACCTATATCACTGATAGACACACCTAAATCAGCCGCTTTTGTTTTATCTATTTGAATTAAAAACTGTGGAAAAGTTTCTTTGTAGTCATGGTCAAGTCGAACGAGCCCTTTGTTCTTTTGAGCTCGATTAATGATCTTATCTCGCCATTGTGCTAGTTCTTGATAGTCATTACCTTGTAACACAAATTCAATAGGCCGAGATTGACCACCACCACCAATTCCTCGTCGCATAATAGCAAAAGCTCTAATATCAGTTACTTCGCGCATTTTAGTGCTTATCTCACCCATTACTTCCCATGTTGAACGTTTTCGCTCATCCCAATCTGGCATGCCTATGATCGCAACACCGCCTTGGCCACCCCAGCCTGGAACCCTAACAAGCACTCTGCTCAATTCTCCCGTCTCCACATAAGGCAGTAAGCGTTGTTCTATTTGAGCCATATTTAGTTCATTGTTCTCGTAGCTTGCACCTTCGGGGCCATTCATCATCACAAAAAAGGTACCACGATCTTCTTTGGGAGTGAGTTCTGATGGGATCTGTTGAAATAAAGTAAAGCTGGTAAAGCCTGCTAGGATAAGAGTAAAAATAAGGCTATAACGGCGTTTCAGGTTAGCAGTTAGTACATTACGATACCCTCGCTCTAAACGTGAGAACTGAGCGTCCATCCATTGGCTAAATCTATTATTACTGCTAGTAGGTTTTAGTATTTTTGAACTGAGCGCCGGCGCGAGAGTGAGAGCTGTTATACTTGAAAACAAAACCGCGGCGCTGACCGCCATAGCAAACTCAGTAAAGAGTGCGCCAATACGACCGTCCATGAATACCAAGGGAACGAATACTGAAATAAGAACCAGTGTTGTCGCTATAATCGCAAATCCGACTTCTTTAGCGCCTTTATAGGCTGCAAGTAATGGCGGTTCCCCTATTTCAATACGACGATGAATATTTTCTAACATAACAATGGCGTCGTCTACCACTAATCCGATAGCTAATACGAGTGCGAGCAGGGTCAATAAATTAATTGAGTAGCCCATTGACAGTAGAAACATAAAGGTTGCAATAAGCGCTACAGGCACTGTAATCGCAGGAATAAGCGTGGCTCGGACCGTACCTAAAAATAAAAATATAACGGTGACCACCAAAGCCATCGCAATCGCGAGCGTACGGTATACCTCCGTAATGGACTCGCGAATGAAAATAGATGAGTCGTAACTGTCTTGAATCGTTGTTCCTTCGGGTAGGTTTCGCTTGATTTTCTCGAGTTCTTGACGTGCGTTGTCTACGACGTCAAGTGTATTGGCCTTGGCTTGCTTCACAATACCCAGCCCAATCATATTTTTTCCATTCCCCCTGAAAGTACTTTCGTTGTCTGCCGCTTCAAGTATTACGTTAGCGACTTCATTAAGACGAACTAAATAACCTTGCTCTCCGCGCTTTATCACTAAATTATTAAAGTCACTTTGGCTTTTATAACTGCGGGCAATTCTGACTGCGAAATCGCGATCTAGAGATTCTATTTCACCTGCTGGTAATTCGACGTTTTCACGACGTAGTACCTGTTCAATATCATTTGTAGTGATTCCTCTCGCTGCCATTGCTTGTCGGTTTAACCATATCTTCATCGCATATTGGCGCTCTCCACCAATACGGACATTAGACACTCCATCAACCACAGCCAATCTATCCACAATGAAGCGTTGGGCATAATCCGACAGTTGCAAAGTGTCCATACTTTCACTATTAAGTACAAACCATGCTATTGGGCTTTCATCTGAGTTAGATTTGGAAACCTCAGGCGGTCTCACTTGTTCTGGAAGTCTGTCGAGTGCACGCGAAACTCGTTCCCTTACATCGTTCGCGGCAGCGTCTATATCTCGGTCGATATCGAACTCAATGGTGATGTTTGAACGACCATTCCGACTAGATGAATTGATACTTTTAATGCCTTCTATACCGGAAATTCTGTTTTCCAGAACCTGCGTTATCTTTGCTTCAACGACCTCACTTGATGCACCTGTGTAGTTGGTACTTACACTTACTATGGGTGTTTCAATATCAGGGTACTCTCGTAGCGGCAGCATACTAAATGCGACAAGACCAAAAGTCAGTAATAGTAAATTAATAACGATGGCGAATACGGGTCTTTTGACTGCAGTATCAGTTATTTTCACAAGTTATCCCTTTTCAGTCACAGAAGAACCAGAACGTATCTTGGTAGTGCCCTCGGTGACAACTTTTTGACCAATGTTTACGCCCTTAGAAACAGCCACCCAGCCATTAAATCGCGTGTGAAGTTCAACATTCGTTAACTGTGCTTTATCTTGATCATCCACGATGTATATAAAGTGTTGATCTTTCCGTGGGATAATGCTTTTTTCTGGCAGCATGATAGCGGTAAGTGCGCGTAACTCTAGTGTTACTTGCAATAACATCCCAGGCCTAAGTTGCGCATTATTGTTGGCAAAATCGGCTGTCACTTGAACACTGCGGGTAGTTTCGTTAATGCGAGGGTCTATATGAGAAACATAACCGTTAAATGTGGTGTGTCTGTAAGCATCACTAATGGCGGTGACTGTCATGCCTTTTTTCAGTTGGCCCAAATACTTTTCAGGTACTTGAAAGTCCACTTTTATAACACTGATATCATCCAAAGTAGTAATGCTGGTATTGCTATCAACAAAGCTCCCGGTTGAAATAAGTTTTTTACCTAGCACACCGTCAAATGGCGCTTTGATAGTCATTTGTGCTAATTTGACTTTAGCGCTTTGCAGTTGGGTAAATAAAGCATCCGCGACAGAGCGTTGCTCTTCCAAAGCTGAGCGCGCAGCTGATTGAGTTTTTGCTAACTCATTTAGTCGAGATAACTGCCTTTGTTGCTCTTTTAATTGAATCTTTAACTCTTCAACGGCAAGTTGCTCTTCCGCATCTAAGAGCTGTACCAATTTTTGATCTCGCTGAATCGAATCACCATCAGCAAAATAGATATGTGTAACATAATCATCTTGTGAGCTGATAACATCAATGGCCTGATTAGCTCGGGCATTACCAACTGCTGCAACTGATATAATACGAGATTGTTCTTGTGCGGTGATTGTGCTGACGACGATTGTATTTGGCTTAATATTTGTCGGTTTTCCTTGAGAAGTTGGCAAATACAAATAGCCTGTTATACAAATCAGGACTAAAATAATAAAAGGAAAGAGGGCTTTACCCGATTGTTGTGCATACATGATATTTTACCACTGCGATTGATGACTCTAGTGTACAAAATATGTCGCTTCAATATGGAGTCGGGTATCTTGTTAATTTGTGCGTTGGCCGTAAAAGTTAAAATTACCGGCTTATTTGTACCTAAAATGTTGATTTTTAAACATGAAAAAAAACAATGAATGTCAAACATGTAAAAAGATACGACAATTGTTGGCGTGGACGATCATTATGTTTGTATTTTATTTTGGGTTTTATATGTGAGGTTGGCGTAACAAATGCAAGCTAAATTAAGAGCTCAAGCGAATCAACACAGTATTGAATTTATGCTCGTCGGTGCAGTATGTCTTTGCATCATTATGGCGTTTGTGATTTTGCGCGATAGTGTGATCAGTGTTGTTGAAACGGCGTTGGTGAGTATTGCTATCTTTTCGATTTTGCTTGGTTTTTTGAAAAGCCAACAACCTTATTATAGTATAGTACTTGGTACACAAAGCGTCGTTTATATTCATAAGTTTGGGCGATGGAAAATTGCATTCGATAATGTGCATTCAAGTGGGATACCTAAAGCTGGTGAAGCACCTGAATTACTGGAATTAAATGCTGTTGGTATTAAACTGGTCTCGATAGATTCATTTTTATTAGCATTAAAGCCGAGATTGGCAGGTAAATTATTAATTGAACAGAGGCATATATTTTTACAAGCTGTTAAAATGCATTGCAAAAATGGCAACTGCCCATCAGAATGGCTAATTGAATCGGATGAGTATAGCTCTGATTCAGGACAAGTCTATACCGGTTTGATCGCGATGTTTGCCAATCGAATGCACAATCTGAAAACGTTGACGGGCTATGACTTGCTATTGCCAGCAAATGTATTAGACCGAGATATATGGCGTTTTTCATACTTATTAAACCGCTGGAAATTAGATCCAGCTCAGGTGGTTAAAAACTTGTTGGAAGAGCAAGCCACCAATGAACAGATGTAACAGGAACAGTCCATGAGCGATGATAGAGCCTATATTAAAAGCGGTCGTAACACGATCATTCACAAAGAGAAAAAGCTCGATTTAGTTATTGTTAACGGGGAGTCGCACCCTAAAATACAAGTCACAGTAAATGGGCTTATTCCGTTTAAAGATGAGTTGCCTCGTAACCGCCGTGAAGCGAAAGAGCGCTATTTAGAAATAGTACATATTGCGAGTGCAGATATATTTGGGGAAGTAAAAAGGCTGTTATTCATTCAGTCTTTAGACGGCCGAGAATACAAAGTGGATTATAGTAAAGTAGGTACGAAGTTATTTGTAAGAATTCATCAAGATAGCTACATGTAACAGGCTAGGAGCGAAGTATGTTGAACCGTTTAGTCCTTCCATTGTTGATTGGGAGTTTGTTAGTTGGATGCGGTGGTGGTTCGTCATCTTCAGAGCCTGCACAAGAAAATGCCAGTATTAACGTCAATAACAATATCACCGTAGTTGAAAAAGCGAGCGTGACGATTGCAGCTTCAGCTTCCCCGGCTGATGGGGTGTTTAATTGGCAGGTTATAAGCGGGCCAGCATTAGAAGGTTTCCCTCAACAGGCAAGTGAAGTAACCATAACGGCACCAGATGTGAAAACAGATAGCGTGATAATGTTGCAGGTGGATTACCGTGCGCCAAATGATAAAACTGCTTCTGATACAATCACGATCAATGTGACCTCTGAAAATCAATTACCTATTCCTGCCATTACTCAAACAGCGCCGGATGTGCTACCAGCTAAATATCCAGATACGGTTAAATTAAGTGCTGCAACATCGTCAGACCCAGATACAAACGGAGCGATTGTGTCTTATCAGTGGCAACAGTTAGCAGGCCCAATATTATCACTGAGTGACTTAACTCAAAGTGAAATTTCATTTGTACATCCATTGCTATTACAGACGCAAACCGCACGTTTTAGTGTAACGATTAAAGATGACGAAGGTGGCGAGGCGAGTACTGAGTTTTCAATGACATTGGCGGCGACAAATACCCCTGTATTGGCAGAAGCTGGAGATGAGCAAACAGTGACTGAGTTTGATGTGGTAACACTTGATGCGTCAAAAAGCGTCAGTGTGTCAGGGAGCTATACATGCCTTTGGAGTCAACAGGGAAGTAACTTACCTATTGTAATTAATGATGTTGCGTCGTGCACCACAACGTTTATCGCGCCAAATGTCGATAGTACTGCTGAAGTCAGTTTTAAAGTTATTATTAAAGACCCGCTCAATTTATCTGAAGATGATAGTGTCAAAGTGACGATTACGCCCAAAGCTTTAGGTCTTCGAAATGATTCGGGCTTGGATAGTTGCTTCAGCAATACCTCTGTCATTACTTGTAATGACTCAACATTTGTCAATCAAGATGGTGATGTTGGGCGCGATAGCGTCGCGAATTTAATTGATAAGACAGGCACAGGTAGAGTTGGCTTTGATTTTACCAAATTGAATCAATTTGCTGATGAGCTCCCAGATTCTGAGACCGTATTTACCTGTGTTCGTGATAATGTAACAGGCTTAATTTGGGAAGTAAAAGAGACCAATACTGGCACAGTTCCCAATACATCAATACGGGATGGTAAAAACCATTATACTTGGTATTTATCTGCTGATGGGAGTGCACAAGATGGTTCAATTATTGGTCCAGCCAATTCCACGTGCCCAAGTAATGTCAATTGTGGTATTCAATCTTTAATAGATGATGTTAATGCCAGTAATTTTTGTGGAGGCAGTAATTGGCGCCTTCCAACGTACTTAGAGTTACTCGGGATTATTGACTTTGGCCATAGTGATGGTAACCAATTATTAGATCCAATCTTCTTCCCAAATATACCATCTGCCGCATTATTAAATCATCAGTATTATTGGACAACTCAAACAAGCGTTGATGGTCGTAGTTTAACCCAAGCTTTTATTCTCGATATGCAAACAGGTAATGATTTAGCTTACCCGAAAAAGAATACTGCGTATGTGCGTTTGGTTAGAACACCTTAGGAGTTATTTGTGAGAATTTTTATATTAATCTGCATATGTATGACTTCAATGTCGTTATTAGCAGCGCAAACTTGTATATCAACCGTTGTTAGTACGTCGCCGACGGAAAGGTTTTCAATCTCAACAGAAGGCACTGTAACAGACTCTTTCACTGGGCTTATGTGGCAACGGTGTAATTTTGGCGAAGTATATAATTCGGGAGATCAGAGCTGTACAGGTACAGCTCAACAACTTAATTGGCAACAAGCTTTGAGTGCCGCTGTGAATGACGAGCTTGGGGAGTTTAAAGATTGGCATGTACCAAATATAAAAGAGTTGGCAAGTATTGTTGAGTTCCAGTGTGTAGAACCTGCTGCCAATATCACCATTTTTTCAGGGACGCTTAATGAAAACTATTGGACGAGTACCACTGCGATAACACAAATTGATCATGCGTGGGCTTATCAGTTTTCAGATGGGAAAAACAACATTAAAGCCAAAACATCTGATATATTTTTACGACTCGTTCGGTACAGCAAATAGTTTTGGCATTGCGTGAAAGTTTGATATTCTGACGCGATGTACGTTAAGGGGATTCTATGTCATTCATAAAACGCTGTAGTTTGCTGTTGTCTATGTTGCCACTTACTTGCTTTGCTCAGGGGAAGTGCGAGGTTGAGCTTGGGCATGGTTTGATTATAACTGATTCAGTGATCCGTATTGTTGATAAAGGGCAAACTCGAGTACAAATTAATAATGATACTCAACTTTTAATTCAAGGCTATTGGATCGATCTCTCTGAACAAGAAACACAAGTTTTATATGAGTATTCAAAAGGGATACGAGACACCGTTCCTGAATTGGTAAGTTTAGCAACGGATGGTGTAAATTTGGGTTTAAGTGCGATTGAACAAGTTGTTGAAGGTATGTCAGATAAAGAACCTGAAGTACTTAAAACACAGTTACAGTATGTTGAGCGTGCTTTAATGGATAAGTTTAAAAGAGGGGATGATTTCTTCTTTATTGCACCTCAGTCTTTATCGAAGATAGATGATTTTTTCACGAAAGAGATTAGTCAAAAAATTCACTCAGCTGTTCATGGATCTTTAGGAGCGATTTTAGTCTCTTTAGGCGATGCGTTTAAATCGCGAGAGGGCAATATAGAAGACCGTATTACTGATATGAGCCAGCGGATGGATATTATCACGAAAGAAATTGATAAATCATTAGAGAAAAAAGCACAACAACTAGAAAATAAAGCTGAAGAATATTGTGAGTGCTTAAATACCTTGGATGAAACGGAGGCTAGGCTTCAGGCAATAGTGCCGGATTTAACCGCTTATGATTTGGTACAAATACGATCTTAAAGGCGATATAACCGTTTTGCATTGTGGTAACTGAGTTTTTTCCATAACACTTCACTTTCAACAAGTTGACGGTACTCCAGCCATATTTCTTCATAACTTTTTTCCATCAAACATACGGGGTAATTTGAAGCGAACATGATACGTTCATCTCCAAAGTATTGAAGACATAGTTGTAGACATGTGTTTTTTGATAATGGAGATATAAGATGCTCGAAACCCGAAAATTTGATCGCTATATTTGGACAGCTTGATAGCTTAGCCATGCTGTGATCCCATTGTGTATTACGTTCAAGCAACCCTGCATGATTAAGAAACAATGATAGGTGAGGTAATGATAGGCAGTAGTTGGCAACTTGGTTAGCAACTTGTTGATTGTTTAGTTCAAACTGTGCTTCAAAGCATAACTTGTGACAGCTCAAAGTGGAGAGGTTTGTGAATACATTGGGGTGCAGTAAACGTATTGCATCAGTGCCTTCAGTAATATCACGAATACCTCTAAGGCAAGGGTCGTGAAGCAACTTAGAGAGCTGCTCAGAAAAGTGTATCGGCTCTAATGTGATATCAATATAGGCAATAGCCCCGTACCGCAATGGCCGAGCTGCCTTCGCAAGCCATTCGAGTTCTTTGTGAGGATGTTGATTATCAAATCCCGCTTCAATATGCACAACTGCTTCCACTAAGAAAGTGGGATTTTTTAAGTGGTTGGGATTATGGTTTTGTTTTATCAGAGATAAGTTGGCCCAATTTGGCGGGGTATCCCCCACCAGCCATTCATATTGACCCATTTGCAAATCAAAAAAATGAATGTGAGGATCAATAATGGCAATCATTGCGCCGTATACCCCCCGTCAATAGTTTGTAGGCTGCCGGTTATGAAACTGGCATCATCACTGACGAGAAATGCCACTAATGCTGCAACTTCTTGCGCTTTACCCAAGCGGCCAAGTGGTTGCAATGCGGCTTCTTCTGCAACTATCGTGGCTTTATCTGCGTTGCTTTGTTCACAATATTTATCGATTGCGCTATGGAATAGTGGAGTTTCTATTGTGCCAGGGCACACTGCATTGGCGCGAATGTTATTTGATGCGTAATCTAGCGCTGTTGTTTTGGCCATTGAGGCGAGTGCTGACTTTGTTAAATTATAAGCGAATGAATTGCGTTTACCGACGAGAGCTTGATCTGAGGAAATGAAAATAATAGCCCCATTATTTTGGGCTTTCATTGTTGGTAATACGGCTTTTGTGGCCGCGTATGCACCTTTTACATTAAGAGAAAAGAGCTGATCAAGAGTTTTTTCATCAGTCTCTTCAATCGTTGCGCTTAAATGTTTTCCAGCATTGGAAACTAAGACATCAATGCGTTTGTTTTTTTCTGTGATTTGTGCGATTGCAGCGTTGACTTGTGCAACGTTACTGACATCACAATGGATGAACTGACCACGCTCACTGGGGGCTATGTCGAGGTTAAAGACTTGATAATCTTGTGATAGCAGCTTTTCGACAATGGCGAGGCCAATGCCAAAGCTGCCACCGGTAACAATGGCAACTTTTGTCATAGCTTAATGTCCACAACCACCGGCACCGTGAACATGCCCATGTGAGAGTTCTTCTGCCGTGGCTTCTCGTACCGAGATCACTTCTACGTCGAACGTTAAAGTTTTGCCAGCGAATGGGTGGTTAAGGTCACAGTCAGCGTTGAACTTCCCCACTTTAATGATGGTAACTTGATGTCTACCTTGGTTTGACTCCACAATGGCAGACATACCTGCTTTCCAAGCTTTATTGTTGCCTAAGCCTTGTAGGTGTTTAATTGGGATACGCTGTACTAAGCCTTCTTTAAACTCTCCATACGACTCTTCTGGAGAAAGTGTCACGCTGAATTTATCTCCCGTCGTTTTGTTATCAAGCGCTTTTTCAAGACCAGGCAGCATACTGTCATTACCGTGTATGTAGCTAAGCGGCTCATCAGTAGTGCTCGTTTCAATGTGTTGATCGCCTTCACTAAGTGTGTAATGGAATTCAACAGCGGTGTCTTTAGTAATGTGCATATTAGTCTCTGTAAGTAATTTATACAGTCATTTTACGTGACGATGCATTACTAAGCTAGGGTCTAGACCCGCTTTCTGGTTTCACGAGCACCTCTAACTCAGACAAATACTCTTTAGTGTTTACAGGTTCAGATATCAACTGTGGCTTGGGTAAATGCAAAATCAGCGTATTGCCTGGTTTGAGCATGCTGTGTGCTGATATCTCATTCCAAATCATTAAGTCTTTGACCGAGACCTTGTAGAGCTGACTGATCTCCCATAAAGAGTCACCGGGTTTGATTTGGTGAAAATATTCAATTGTGACGGGCTTGGTTTGTTTCTTTTCAATAAGGTAAGGACTGATCTCGTAATCAATGAGTAAACTATTAGATTGGGTTACTTTATTTAGAGAAAGTACTTCACCAATATGTAATAAGGAGCTCGTTTTGTTATTGAGTAGCGTAATTGTTTTAACTTTAGTATTAAAACGCTTAGCGATGCTATAAAGGGTATCACCTTTTTTTACCGTATATGTTTGGCTAAAGTGACGCTTAAAGAACTGACTTTGTAATAGCTTTTTTTCAGTCATTGGCAATAATACTTTATGTGGACCTTGAGGGGAACTTTGATGACGAAGAAAGCCTGGATTTAACTGGTGGATTGTTTGTTTAGGAACATTCACTAGGGAAGAAAGAACGCCAAAATCAAATTGCTGACCAACATCTAATGCGGTCGTGAGCGCGTAGTTAGGCAGGTGTGGCCGAGTAAATTTTGGGTGCTTTTTTTGTAATAAATAGCTTAACGCAAGTAATTTAGGTACGTACTCAGATGTTTCTTTTGGCAGTTTTAAATGCCAAAAGTGCGTACTGATCCCCTTTGCTCTATTACGGTCAATGGCCTTCTTTACTCGGCCTTCCCCCGTGTTATAGGCGGCTATTGCATGTAACCAGTTGCCATTAAAGCGATTGTATAAATAGCTTAAATAGTCGAGGGCAGCATCCGTCGCTGTGAGTACGTCTTTGCGCCCATCGTACCAAGGATCAGATATTGCGCCAAAGTGGTATGCTGTCGCTTCAACTAATTGCCATACGCCAACGGCTTTTTGTTGAGAAACAGCTGTGGGTCTAAAATCACTTTCTACGAACGGCAGTAAAACGAGCTCCATAGGCAACCCGCGTTGTTCAACACGTTTCACGATATGGTATAGATACGGCGCGGCCCTTTTGTTGACCTGAGCCAAATAAGTTGGTTGTGCTAAATACCAATCAATTCGTTTATGCAGCCGAGATGTAGGTACGACATCAAAGCTTAGTTGGTTAATTATCACTTGCCAAAGGTTGGTTATGGGAGGCAGTAAAGGGGGCTCTTCAGGTAATTTAAAATTGTTAGCTGGCGGCTTGGTTGAGCTTGGTTCTATTGTTGGCTCAGGTTTGTTGGTCTCTGTAAGAGCTGTAAATACCGCTTGAGTATTATTTTCCTGTGGCTGAATTGTTGCACAGCCATTTAAAGCTCCAAGGATGGTCAGTAAATAAAAAATGCGCATGGATTCGCCTTTTACAATTGAGGAGGCGGGTTATTAGGCATTTGCACAGATAGCGTTTTGTTATTATTTTTTGGGTTGTGCTGCACGGCAATCTGATATAACAATGTTAGTTTGGGTTGTAATTCCTTTTTAGGATATCGCTTGAGTAATTCTTCTGGGAGCTTATTATTTTGTCGTATACTGTGCTTCATCACGGTGCGTAAAAAAGTGATAGGTTTGTTTAATGCGGCACGCTTATAGGGTTTTCCATGGCTTGGAAGTAGCCATTTAATCTGTGATGTATTTTCCATAAGACTTAAAGTCTCAAGCCATTGACTGAGCTTTGAGTGTGTGACATAGGGGATCGGATCGACGCTGGTACCCGCAAACATGCCATTGTTGAGGTGACTGAATATAAATAAATCTTCTTTACTGAATGCTGGATACGTTTCGATATCAATTAAATGGTTACCTAGTTGCAATTGCTTTTTGACCTCGATGGGAGCGCGAAGAGGAATACTTTTCCAATCTTGGATCCGTTGATTAGCCTGTCGCATTTTATTTTTCCAAAGCGCTTTGCCTTCTAAATCAAAATTTTCCACTCTTTGAGTGCTGACTTCATAACTATTTACGTACTGGGAGATTTTGTCGTTGTAGGCGAGCTGATAATTGCTTAGATTATGTTTCACATGTGAAGGTGCAATCCACGAGGCAGCAGGAAATGCACGTTGCATTAAAGCAATGCCAACTACTTCATGAATATCACTACTCGTACTAATTAAATAGCAAACAGGGACTTTTATACGGTTCTTAATTTGCTTGATGGTCAGCTCAATGGCGGTGAAATCACCATGTGCATTTATAACGGCAGCGCAATTTTTACCTGTCAGTATGGCAAGGTTTGTTTGTAACTGTATTGCATTTTTTGGTGGAGAAATAATAAATGTATTAGGATCAATCTGATGCCACTTTTGGGCAAAGGTTAAAAAGGGAAAACACAATAGAAATATAAAAATGAAAAAACGCATAATTAGAAAAACCCATCTATCTCATGTCGATAATTTAACCGAAAATACGCTTTTTATAAAGACTTCAATCAACCTCAAGGTGTGATATTAGCTTATCAATTAGTATTTGTTGCGACTGATGGTGCGTTTGTTGCTGCTGCTCAAGAGCTTGCAAATCGTGACACAAATAAAGCGCAGCCAATAGCAATGCATTTTGTTCATTACGAACTGTGGCGCGTTGCTTCATTTGGGTAACGCGCTCATTCAGTAAATTCGCGGCATCGAGGAGCACGTTTTCTTGCCCCTCAGAACAGGCAAATTGATGGGTTTTGCCAAGCAGAGTCACATCAACTTGATTGATCTTCTCAGACATTAGCTCGCCTGGGTTGCACTTTGCAGTTTATCAAGTAGATTAGTTAAAGTGCTACTTGTTTCTTTTTGCTTCTCTTCACTTTCAAGTACTTCAAGTTGTAAAGTTTCATTTTCATCGATTAGTTTACTATTTTGTTCTTTAAGTCCTGAAACTTCATTATTTAGTCGCTCATTTTGAGCAATGAGTTGATCGATCAGCTGTTCGAGTTGAGGGAGAGTGTCGTTATTCATAAATGCGCTCTTATACAGTATTTTTGTCATGCAAATGTAAAACAAAGTGACGTAGGATGCTAGTCATTACGCACCTTTATGCTGATTTTTCTATGACTTTGGGTGATAATGACGGATATACCCTATTTTATTCACAAGCGGTTCAGCAAAATTGCTCAATTGCGAAGCAAGGTCTCTTTATGCTTAGTTACAGACATTCATTTCATGCGGGTAATCCAGCAGATATTATTAAACATTTAGTCCTTGCGACAGTATTAGAGTACATGACTCGCAAGGATAAGCCTTTGGATTACATTGATACCCATTCCGGAGCTGGTTTTTTTGAGCTCAACAGTAGTGATGCGCAAAAGACCCAAGAGTATTTAGACGGCATAGCAAAGCTTTGGCACTATGATGGCGGCAATGAAACGTTGGCGCATTTTGTTACTTTGGTTAAATCGTTCAATAAAACAGACTTGTTGTATTATCCGGGTTCGCCGAAAATGGCTGAGCAATTTTTAAGACGTCAAGATAAAGGCTGGTTTTTTGAATTACACCCTAAAGACTTGGGGCTTTTAGAAGAGAATTTGTCACATAAAAAGTCTTTAAGAGTCCGCGGTGAAGATGGATTTAAAGGGCTACTTGGATTGGTACCACCTGCATCAAGACGTGCATGTGTTTTAATGGATCCTCCGTATGAAATAAAAACGGATTATCAGCAAGCTGCGAAAATGATCATTAAAGCCCATAAACGTTTTAACTCTGGTACTTATATGATTTGGTACCCAGTTGTGGATAGAGAGCGTATTGACTTGTTAGAAGAGACGCTTAAGGAGTCAGGTATTAACAATATTCAACTGTTTGAATTGGCAACCAGTTGCGATACTCAAGAACATGGTATGACAGCTTCGGGTATGATAGTCATTAACCCCCCTTGGACATTGAAAGCGACTATGGATGATGTATTACCTGAGTTGGTTGACATCTTGAGTGATGAAAATGGGTTTTATCGCAGCGAACAGCTTGTCGAAGAATAAGTTAGCCGGTGCCCCTATTGTCATATAGCGGCACCACTTTGAATCCGAGTTACTTTTTGACGAATTTAGTTAATATAACAATGCGTTGACCATCAACTCGACCTTCTATATGGTCCGGATTAGAGGTTAGGCCAATATTACGCACTGCGGTTCCTCTTTTTGCCACAATACTACTGCCTTTTACATCTAGATCTTTAATTAGCACTACGGTATCGCCTGCATTGAGTCGTACACCGTTGCTGTCCAGATGAACAATCTCATCTTCATCTGCGAGTACCTGAGCAGCCCAAGTTCGCGTGTCATCTTCTAAATACAACATATCTAACGCATCTTGTGCCCAACTATGCTCGACAGCCAATTGGCTTAATAGACGAAAAGCAACGACTTGTACGGCTGGTGTTTGGCTCCACATGCTATCATTTAGGCAATGCCAATGATTTGTTTGTAGCGTTTCATTGCCCTCAACTTGAGGTTTGCATGTTGAGCATAGATACACACATTTATCTGAGTGAGCTTCATTTACAGGTGGTACTTCAAAAACGTCAAGACCTGTATTATTGCTACATAATTCACATTGTCCGTTGCTTCTTTGAGCTAAAGTGGCGGCGATACTCATAATTTATTCCTACAAACATAAATGAAAGTGGAATTATACGTGATTATTATGGACCCTCGCTAGTGGCGCTTAGAGATTGTAAGTACTTTCGTTCAATGTTCTTAAAGTAGGTTTTTTTTGATAAAGCTTCAATTGCTTTATTTATGATTGGCAATAGGTTTTTATGTTTAGACAATAAGCGCATGTGGATATACCCTTGAGAGTGTATTGCAGCCATAAAAAATGGAATATTCAGTTTCTTAGACCAATACAGCGCTGGCAAATTACCGATTATGATTTGATCAACACGTTTACGATGTAGTGCAAGCATCAACTCTTTTTCAGAATTGAAATCAATGCGTTCAAACACTTCATCATTATGATAATAATAACCTCGAACCGTCCCTACAATCATATGCTCAAGAGAGGTGGGGACATGTGTTTTTAGACGAGTCACAATGTATTCTGAGATTGGTAATATTGCAATGGAAAATATATATTGTGGATTGTTTAACTCAGTGTCTTTTAGCCAGCTAGGGCTCACTAAATCAAAGTCTATTTTTTGCTGCTGTAAGTAATAGTTGGTGCGCTTTGCTGGCAAGAGGAGATCTTCCCCTGTAATATTTGCTTCTTTTAAAATTGCTTGGATTGCTTCAGGAAGTATGCCAGGAGCCCTTGGGTCATGTGTGTAATAAGGGTAATAGTTACCTGAGCCACTTAAGCTATACTCTAAGTGGTTTTTGGTGAGTGCGTTTGATGACCAAACAGCGCACACTAAACAAAGGGTTACTATTCTTTTTGGTACATTCATATCACAATGTTAGTCCAAAACCGTGTGAAGGAATACCAGATGCGTGTAAAGTTTATTTATAAGCTTATACGTATATTGATAATTATTGATAAGAACATGAGTTTTTAATTGCTCAGCTTACATGCATATCGTATTCTGATAGTTCCCGAGCTTCATTAGTTAAAACAAGGGTATTGATGTTGATGAGTGGCACGATCGCAAAAGTTAAAAATTCTTCAGTGCAATATATTGCACGCCAGCCAATACTTGATAAAGCTCAAAATATCTATGCGTATGAATTATTGTATCGAGATTCAGATAACAATGCTTTCCCGTCTGGCGTGACCGACGGTCAAGCCACGGGCCGAATGTTTTTCAATTCGTTAATGTTTGTAGGCGTTGATCGGCTTGCGGCAGGGCATAGAGCATTTATTAACCTCTCTGATGAATCTTTATTACATGAGCTCCCAAAGTTACTTAATCCTGAAAATCTAATTGTAGAAATCGTCGAACGCTCGCAAAACATTACCGAGTTGGTTGAAACGGTCGTAAGACTAAAAAAGCAGGGTTATCATTTTGCTTTAGATGATTATGACGGGGACGCACGTTGGGCACCCTTATTGCCACTTATGAATTATATTAAGTTAGAAGTCGAGCAGCCAATCATTAAAACAACGATGATGCTGAAAAAGCTAAAACGGATCTATCCGGATGTAAAAATAGTTGTGGAACGGATCGAAACGCTCGAGGAATATAACTTTATTCATGCTGCTGGGGCCGATTATTTCCAAGGCTTCTTTTTTGCTCGTCCAGAAATGTTAAACCATGGCAACATTGAACCCTCCAAAGCCGCGATTTTCGATTTACTACGTTGCACAGCGAAAACGAATTTGTGTTTTAAAGAAGTTCAGCAGCGAGTTGCGAAAGATTTAAGCTTAACAGCAAGAATTTTAAAATTAGCAAATGCGAAAGCTGGCGATAATAAAATTGAAATGAAGTCGATTGCTCAAGCTGTTGTGTATTTGGGAGAGGATGCGATACGCCAATTTGTTCGAGTACTAGCACTGAGTGAGCTCGGGCTTGATAAGCCTGCAGAGTTGACAAAAATGGGCTTGATGCGAGCTCGGTTTATTGAACTATTTCTAGCACCGGGTGGAGATGAAATGGCTGAGCAGGGCTATTTAATCGGTTTAATGTCAATATTAGATGCCATATTAGAGATTGAGTTGTCGGTGGTTATTTCTGAGTTTTCTTTAGATAGTTCATTAAGTAGTGCGTTATTAAATTATCAAGGACTTATGGGGGGCGCGTTGCGCTTAGCATTAGAAATTGAGCATAATAACTGGCAAGAGGCTGAAGCCATTCTGAATGCCATTCGACCCGCGACGAATAAAACGCACTTATTTGATTTAGCGATGCAAAGCCGGACTTATGCAGATGATATCTTTGCCGTGGTGCACGTTTAACATTAGTTTATTAAATTAGAGCCAAATTGATATTGAGTGGTGTTAGATAACGTTGCTCTTGCTGTAAATCAGCAAATAAAATCGAGTGCTTGTTTGCCCAATCCGCATCGAGTTTAATGCTCAGTGTATCTTCTTGTGCTTGCAATTCTATCTTACCTGTTTGTTGATACTGTCGCTTCTGGTTGCAAATTATTGCTAAGCGCAGCAAGGTCAATAGTTTAGCAAAGTTCTTTGGTTGCTCAGTAAAAAGTGCGTGAATGTCAGTTGGTTTGATTTTCTTTCGGTAAAAACGAATTAAAGTGCTGAGTAATAGTTGTTGTTCTTGTGTAAAACCAGGAAGTTGGCTGTGCATAATAATATAAGCACTATGCTTGTGTAAGCCTGATGAATTGATAGTCAAACCAACTTCGTGAAGTTGTGCAGCCCAGCATAAAATCTGTAAATCACAGCTATTAAGCTGCCAGCTTCGTTCTGTTGCGGCAAAAAATTGTCGTAAAGTTTGACAAATGTTATCGCTATGGGCTGTATCAACAGTGTAGTGCTCGCATAAAGTATTTATAGTACGGGCACGAATATCAAACTCTTTACGCTGGTGGGCCTCATGCATAAGTCCTTCACGTAATGCAAAATCACAGTATTCTAAAGAGAGAATGTTGAGTTGTTTAAATATCGCAATTAATACAATGAGGCCACCGACAATACTATTGCGGCGTTCAATAGGAAGCCCTTTTAGCACCAATAGTTGTAATTGTTGTTGTTCAAATATGAGTGTTTTGATGTGTGTTAGACTTTTCAGAGTGAGGTGTGACTCATTAAAGTAAGCATGATTGATTGCGCTCAGTGTCTTGATGGTACCTGAGGTACCTAAGCAGGTTTCCCAACCTTTGTTTAAATAACTAGCTGTAATTACTTCTAAGTCTTGCTCAGCTTTGATTAGTGCTTTATTAAAGCGTTTTTCTGTTAACTTACCATCTGAGAAAAACTGCTGCGTCATGTTAACACAACCCATATTACGGCTTGTCAATAAGAGGTGGTTAAAATGTCGGCCAATAATGAGTTCACTACTACCTCCACCAATATCAATAACTAATCTGTTGTGTTCATTATGAATATAGTTAGCGACGCCTTGATAAATAAGGCGTGCTTCTTCTTGCCCCGAAATAACATTGATTTTAAATGGGAAGCATTGCTGAGCTTTGTGTAAAAAATGTTGAATATTTTTACTATTGCGCAATGTGTATGTAGCAACAACTTGTACATGACTATGAGAGAAGCTTTTTAAGGTTGTTGCAAACTGTTTTAACGCATGCAATGCGCGTTCAATTGCTTCGGATGATAGGTAGAAATCATCGTCTAGTCCTGCAGCGAGGTACACTCTTTGCTTTTCTTTATGTAATATTTGAAAGCGTCCGTCGACTTCTCTCGCAATTAATAAATGAAAGCTATTTGAGCCTAAGTCAACGGCGGCAATAGAGGGGTATTCTGTCATTGTGTGCTCTTACTATTTTCCCATTTCTTTAGATAGTCATATATTGCCAACTGTGAACGGATCTTTTTGCTATTACCTCTGCGAACATAGAGGTTCTTTTGTTCTTTATCAATGACCCTAGCTTTACATCGGTCACGTAATTGCAGCTCCAATATTTCTATAATGACGTTTTTTAATTCGTCATCATAGATAGGTGCAGTTACCTCAACACGATGGTCAAGATTACGAGTCATCCAATCAGCAGATGAGATATAGACCTGAGGATCTCCATCGTTTTCAAATACCATAACACGGGGGTGCTCTAAAAACCGATCAACGATGCTGATAACTTTGATATTGTCACTAAAACGAGGTAAACCAGGGACCAATGCACACATCCCTCTTACGATAATACGAATTTTAACACCGTGACGGGCTGCAAAGTACAGCTTATCTACCAATTGCTTATCAACTAGGTTATTTATCTTTATTGTGATTTTACCTACCTTTCCTTGTTCGCACAGTCGTACCTCACGGTCGATTAAATCAAGAATACGATCTCGTGCATTGACAGGAGAAATCATCAAATGTTCAAAATGAAAGGGTCGATAGCTGCTTTCTATAAATTTGAAAACGCTATCACATTCATTACATATATCGGTGTGTTTTGTAAACAGACTAAAGTCAGTATAAATCTTCGCTGTTTTCTCGTGGAAATTACCGGTGCCGATATGCGCGTATTTTACTATTCTCCCTTTCTCTTTACGGTGAATGACGCAGAGTTTGCTATGCACTTTTAATGCAGGAATACCGACCATTACCTTAATCCCAGCCTCGGAAAGTAATTTAGCCCATTCAATATTATTTTGCTCATCAAAACGGGCTTTTAACTCGACCATGACGGT
Source organism: Pseudoalteromonas sp. MMG013 (assembly GCF_018100885.1). NCBI lineage: Bacteria > Pseudomonadati > Pseudomonadota > Gammaproteobacteria > Alteromonadales > Pseudoalteromonadaceae > Pseudoalteromonas > Pseudoalteromonas sp. MMG013. The sequence goes on from NZ_JAGJEE010000010.1 coordinate 133,263, forward strand.
TATTTTCTTGCCGTTTTTGGCTGCACTTAATAAAGATGAAATTAACCGAGATCGACTGGCAACTCGATAAATATTCACCTTTATTTGTGTAACTTTGGGATCAAAAGCAGCTTGGCGTACATATTCCAACATGTGGTTAAAGGTATGATAGGGATAATAAAGCAGAATATCCTTCTCTGAAATCGCTTTGAATACACTGCCATGCGCGTCGAAGGCTGCACTTTGTAATGGCTGTAATGGCGCGTTTTCTAAATGCTTTCGTCCAACATTTGGAAACGAAATAAAGTCTCTAAAATTACGATAGCGGCCTCCGGGGATCAGGGCATCTTGATGGGTAACACCGAGACGTTTTTTCATGATTTTAAGCATTTCTTCGGGCATAGCTTGGTCATATACGAGCCTAACGGGTTCCGCACATAAGCGTTGTTTTAAGCCTTTAGACATTTTATCTAAAAGGCCTTCTTCTATTTCGTTATCTAGATTGTACTCTGCATCTCGGGTCAGTTTTATTGCATAGCCATCGATACTATCAAAATTGAAAAAGCCTTTAAAAACATCCTTTATGAAATATTGAACGACATCGTCTAGCATCACAATTGTTTTATGACGCTTGGCTTTTTCTGGGGGTAATTGAACAAAGCGTTCAATGCGATCTGTGGGGATTTCAAGTAATGCGTGATGTTGCTTTTCTCCGAGCATTTGCACAAAAAAATAGATCATCGTATCGTTGATATTGTTAGAGTAATCTTTATTCTCAGTTAATAGCATGGGCGACATCTGTGGTAATACTTGGTCTTTAAAGAATTGTTTAAGCCACGCTAAGTGCAGTTCCGATAAATCACGGGGCTGTGCCACATGAATATTGTGCTTTTCTAAATCGGCCAATATTTGCTGGTGAACCACGTTGAATTTCTTTCCGAGTTCAAGTACTTTTTTATTAATATTAGCAAGTAGTGCTTCATCGGCATCAAAGTGCGCATCGGATAATTTATTTAATAATACACGTCGCTTTACATCGGCCACACGAACTCGAAAAAATTCATCTAAATTATTGGAAAATATACCTAAAAAGCGCATTCTTTCTATTATTGGATTGCTGTTATCTTTTGCTTCTTGTAGAACTCGTTCATTGAACGAAAGCCAACTGAGCTCTTTTGAAAAGTAACTTATCGTTTCAGTAGGATGAGAGGTCGCCTGCATTTTTTAATTCTTTAGGAAGAAATTAAAAGTAATATAGGTCCAAGGTGTGACATTTTCATGACAAGCCTTAACGCTTGTCATGACTAACTATTTACGAAATCGATATGGGGTTAATCCGATTCAATATCGACAATTAAATCGCTGGTTATTGATTCTAATGCATCAATAACATTATCTTTGTGCATGCCAGTTGGCAAGGTAACAGTTGCAAACGCACTGAATATAGGTACCCCCCAATTTGGCGCGCTTTGTTTTCGAGAATTTAAATGCGTGATGTTTGCTCCTTTATGGCGGATCACAGAAGCAAGCTCTTGTACTATACCGGGTCTATCATTGCCGGTAATAACGAGGTTTAATGTTTCGGGTGTATCAGGTGCAGCTTCTAGCTCACCTAGCTCTATTTTTATTTCTAAGCCTGCAAGCGTCTTTAAAGCATCTTGAATTTCCTGTAAATGCTCTTCAGCAATTTCAACTTGTACAATGCCCGCGAATTGGCCTGCTAAATGGCTTAAATTACTGGTAAGCCAATTACCGTGGTGTGAAAGTAATGTTGAAGATATTTCTTCAACTAGACCTGGTCGATCTTTTCCGATAATGGTTAGTACTAACTGCTTCATAATGCGTATCTCTTATTATTGTAGCCTTGTTAAGTATGACAAGGCATTGAAAAAAGCGGCTACAACAAAGTGGGTATGATCCTTATACATAGCCTACTAAGGTAGATAATGCATTTATAGATTAGTTCAGTGTTTGTGGTTGTCCAATAAATTCAACGCTGAAATGTAAACAAATGCAAACTGCTATACGTCAATCTTATTTCTTCAGTTTATGCAACTTTCCGGTTGAAAAATCTGTACCTAAAAACATGATGTTATACCTAGCTTCATGTAACATGCACGGTGTAACATAATTGTCATCTTGATGAAATATAATGCGCGCAACTTTAAGATAAAAGGGTGTTTTGATGTCTTCAAATCCGCAGCAACCGTCTTTTAAAACGGATAGAAGCCGTCTATTAAAAGATCGGTTCGCACAATATGGCATTACCGCAGGTGGGGTAATGGTTTTGATCGCTTTGTTGATGATCTTCTTCTATTTATTGTATGTTGTACAACCAATTTTGGAGTCAGCTAAAGTTGAGAAACGTGTCGACATCGTACTGCAAAATACTGAACAATATGTTGGTATTGGCGTAGAAGAACAAACAGAAATTGCTTACCTATTGAATAAAACCGGTGGGGTGGACTTTTTTCAGCTTAAAGGTGCCAATACAGGTAAAAAATTGAAAAGTCTAGCAACGAATCTAGATGGGCAGGTTACGAGCTTCGCAAAAAGTGCTCCTTTTTTGGGGCAATATGCATATGGACTTGATAATGGCCAAGTTCAATTAGTACGCCCTTCTTTCTTAGTAACTTTTCCTGGTAACGAACGCGTCATTACACCACGCTTGAGCTATCCGCTAGATGGTCAGCAATTATTAGTGGACGAACAAGGTCACGCAATTGAACGTTTAGCGTTTAGTCATTACGAAGAAAAAACAGCCGTGGTTGCATTAACGAGTGATAAGCGCGTTATATTTGCTTCTTTTACCGCGGAAGAAAATATGTTCAGTGGAGAAGTTGAGTGGGTGATTGAGCGCACAGAGTTGGCAGTTGACAGCCGTATCGATGAGTTGCTTATGTCACCAGACACAACACGGACATTCATTCGTTCAGCAAATCAAGTTTACATATTTGATACACGCGATCCTAGTGATGTTAAACAGCTCCAAATTTTGGCTGCCAATGAAGAAAATGCCAATTTAGTAGGCACTACTTTATTAGCCGGTGCTAACTCTCTCATGCTCGCAAATGATAATGGCGAAGTTTCCCAGTGGTTTGAAATTAATACAGATGATGGTCGCCAGTTTAATAAAATTCGTGCGTTTGAAACGAGCAAAAACAGCAATGTTGATATCTATAGTGAGTTTTATCGTCGTACTTTCTTTACAACAACGGATAGTGGTGATTTAGGGCTTTATTATACAACGAGCCAAGCACATTTGTGGCAAGGTAAAGTCAGCCAAGGTGCCATTGACGCTTTTGCCGTATCTCCGCGATCAAATGCGGCGTTGATAATTGCAGATGATAAACTATCCATATTTGATATTCATAACGAACACCCTGAAGTAACATGGTCTGCATTGTGGCAAGAAGTATGGTATGAAGGGTACCCAGAACCAGCTTATACGTGGCAGTCTACGTCCGCCTCAGATGACTTTGAATCAAAGTTTTCTTTGGTACCTATTTCTTTTGGTACGATTAAAGCGGCAATGTACGCCATGTTGTTCGCAGTACCTATTGCACTATCTGCGGCTATTTACACCGCATATTTTATGTCGAGCGAATTACGTCGAGTTGTTAAGCCAACGGTTGAAATAATGGAAGCACTACCAACCGTTATTTTAGGGTTTTTAGCAGGATTATGGTTAGCGCCACTCATAGAAATACACTTACCCGCAATCGTCGCATTACTCATTTTGTTACCGCTATCGATGATAGCAACCGCATTCTTGTGGACTAAATTGCCGGAGAATATACGTCATTTGCTACCCGATGGCTGGCATTCAATCATACTTATTCCGGTCGTGTTATTGGTTGGCTGGTTATCTTTTACGATAAGTGGTGGTGTAGAAGAGTATGTTTTCGATGGCAATGTTCGCCAATATTTAACCAATGAATTGGGAATGACATTTGATCAGCGCAATTCGTTAGTAGTTGGTATCGCGATGGGCTTTGCTGTTATTCCCACTATTTTCTCAATTGCTGAAGATGCGGTATTTAGTGTGCCAAAGCACTTATCAAATGGTTCACTGGCGCTCGGTGCTACTCAGTGGCAGACGTTGGTTAGGGTGGTGTTGCTGACAGCGAGTCCAGGTATATTCTCAGCGGTCATGATGGGTCTAGGTCGTGCAGTGGGTGAAACAATGATTGTACTAATGGCAACCGGTAATACACCTATTATGGATTGGAGCATCTTCCAAGGCATGCGTACATTGGCCGCCAATATTGCAGTTGAAATGCCAGAATCAGAAGTGGGTAGTTCACATTACCGCATTCTATTTTTAGCTGCATTTGTACTATTTATTTTTACTTTTGTATTTAACACGATTGCTGAGTTTGTTCGTCAGCAGTTACGTGAAAAATACAGCTCAATGTAATTACGGGAGTTCATGACATGGTAAAGCAGTGGTTTAAGTCAGGTTCTCCATGGATCTGGATGACAGGTGGTGCCGTTAGTATTAGTTTAATATCGGTACTTGGGCTATTAGCGATGATCGCATGGAAAGGCTTGAGCTTTTTCTGGCCATCAGAGGTTGTTGAATTAGAACTCAATGGTTCGGTTGCAAAGCAAACTGTTATAGGTGAAATCTATGACAGAGAAATGGTGCCAAAGTCTCGATTAGAGGCGGCAGGTTATGATCTATCGGCATTTGATGCTGAAGATATAGAACGTATACTTGTAAAAACGGGTAACCGAGAGTACGTAGAGCTTGATTTTAGATGGGTACTTTCTACCGATATTATGAAGCAGTCAATGCCAGCCAAGTTGGCCGTATTCGAGCGTAGTAAAAATGGTAACTTTTATGGGTACGTTGATCATATCGTTGAAAATGGTCAAGTTGTCGAAAATCAGTCTGTTGATAAACTTCACGAATTAGTTGAGCGCGCCGTTGACCTTAACGATGAAGCACTCGACCTACAAAATGGCGACATTGGCCATATTAACTATGAACTTGAAAGGTTACGTTTAAAAGAAAAAGGCTATGAGCTCGATAACGCATTAACCGATGAACGAGTTGCTGATTTACAAGCGCAACGAGTTGCATTGCGTGAGGAGTATAAGGTTTTTGAAAAGCGTTTATTTGAACTGCGTAATCAAGCAAAACGTGATCAAGTTGTTGTAAGAGATATGCGCGGTGAGTTGGTTACACTACCTATTTATCAGGTGTTAGATGTTTGGTTTCCAAATGATATGGGCACATTTGCAAAAGTTGTACATTATTTGTCTCAACTAGGTAAATTTGTGAGTGATGACCCTCGTGAAGCCAATACCGAGGGGGGAGTATTTCCTGCTATTTTCGGTACGGTATTTATGGTTATGCTAATGGCGGTCATTGTGACGCCATTTGGTGTGGTTGCGGCGATTTATTTACATGAGTATGCTGCGAAAAATGCAGTAACTAAAATGATTCGAATTGCAGTAATAAACCTCGCAGGTGTACCTTCTATTGTTTATGGGGTATTTGGCTTAGGCTTTTTCGTGTACGTGTTAGGTGGTTCATTAGACCAGCTATTTTACCCTGAAGCTGCACCAAGTCCGGTGTTTGGTACACCAGGTGTCATTTGGTCTGCATTGACACTGGCAATATTAACGTTACCTGTTGTCATTGTATCAACAGAAGAAGGGTTATCTAGAATTCCAAGCTCAGTACGTCATGGTTCTTTGGCTTTGGGCGCAACACAAGCAGAAACCCTGTGGCGTATTATTGTACCAATGGCAAGCCCTGCTATTATGACTGGGTTAATTTTAGCCGTAGCACGTGCTGCAGGTGAGGTTGCGCCATTGATGTTAGTAGGTGTTGTTAAAATGGCACCAACCTTGCCGTTGGATGGGAATTTTCCATATATACATTTAGATCGTAAGTTTATGCACTTAGGCTTCCATATATATGATGTTGGTTTTCAAAGTCCAAACGTAGAAGCTGCAAGGCCGTTAGTGTATGCAACCGCATTCTTGTTAGTGTCGGTGATCATAGCACTCAATATTACAGCAATCGGTATTCGTAACCATTTGCGTGAAAAGTTCAGATCACTTGAGCATTAATAGTAAAGATTTTAAGTAGGTAAAAAACATGATTACAGTAGCTCCAGAAGTTAATCAGGCCAATGGCCAAATGAAATTAGATTTAGCAAACTTGTCTCCAGAGCAAACCGCACTGGAGATCAAGAACCTCGATCTTTACTATGCCGACAAGCAAGCTCTTAGTAATGTGAACATGCTTATTCCAAAAGGACAGGTTACCGCGTTCATCGGGCCATCAGGCTGTGGTAAGTCAACGTTACTTCGCTGTATTAATCGTATGAATGATTTGGTTGATACATGTCGCATTGAAGGCGAAATTATCTTACACGGGCAAAACATTTATGATAAGCGTGTAGATGTTGCCGCATTGCGCAGAAATGTAGGCATGGTATTCCAACGACCGAACCCATTTCCTAAATCAATTTATGAAAATGTTGTGTATGGCCTTCGTTTACAGGGTATAAAAGATAAACGTAAATTGGATGAAGTTGTAGAGAAGTCGTTACGAGGTGCTGCACTTTGGGATGAAGTAAAAGACAGGCTACATGATAGCGCGTTTGGTTTATCTGGTGGTCAGCAGCAGCGTTTAGTGATTGCGCGTTCTATTGCAATCGAACCCGAAGTATTATTACTTGATGAACCTACATCAGCACTCGATCCCATTTCAACATTGGTCATTGAAGAGCTCATCAATGATTTAAAGAACAAGTATACGGTTGTTATCGTAACGCACAATATGCAACAGGCTGCGCGTGTATCTGATCAAACTGCCTTTATGTACATGGGGGAGTTGATTGAATATGCGGATACTAATACTTTATTTACGACGCCATTAAAGAAGAAAACAGAAGATTACATTACAGGTCGTTACGGTTAAGCGCATCAGTTTTTAGGAGAATGAGAGTGGAACATAATTTAAATAAACACATTTCAGGTCGTTTTAACGAAGAGCTGGAAAATGTGCGTAACCATGTATTAAGTATGGGTGGCTTAGTTGAACAGCAGCTCAATCTTGCATTAGATGCAGTGAACAGTTGCGACGCCGAGAAGGCGCGTAAAGTCAGTGAAAATGACTATAAAGTCAATGCAATGGAGGTGAACATTGACGAAGAGTGCACACGTATTATTGCAAAGCGTCAGCCGGCAGCGAGTGATTTACGTTTGGTTGTTGCGATTGCTAAAACTATCGCAGATTTAGAGCGTATTGGTGATGAAGCGGAAAGGATTGCACGTGTAGCGTTAGACTCGTTTACGAAAGATCAACAAGATTTGCTGCTGAATATTGATAATATGGGCCGCCAGGTTTCTCGAATGCTTCATGATGTACTTGATGCTTTTGCAAGAATGGATGTACAAAAAGCGTTTGAAGTACACAAAGAAGATGCAAAGGTAGATAGAGAATATGAAGCATTAACACGTCAAATAATGACGTATATGATGGAAGATCCACGCTCAATACCCAAAATTATGGATTTAATTTGGTCTGTGCGTTCTTTAGAGCGGATTGGAGATCGGTGTCAAAATATTGCAGAATACGTAATTTATTTTGTGAATGGAAAAGATATTCGTCATACATCTCAAGAAGATATAGAAAAATCTCTTTAATACCGAGCTATCTTTTCAGGCGTGCATAATTTCGATTATGCACGACTTAATCATCTTATAGATAAAAATCCGTTCACAATGGCGCTTAATGCTGTAAAATTCGTGCTGCAAAGCATATAAATATGATTTAAGGGTCAATTATGCCTACAAACGCGTTTTTAGGAGTATTTGCAAAATCTCCTATTAAGCCAGTGGAAGAACACATTAAAATAGTACATGAGGCGAGTAAGTCTTTGGTGCCATTTTTTAATCATGTTTTCAAAGGGGAATGGACAGAAGCGGAAGCGCTACGAGTTCAGATCCGCAATCTAGAGCGCGAAGCAGATGTTTTAAAACGTGAAGTACGTTTACAGCTTCCTCGTGGTCTTTTTATGCCAGTAGAACGAACAGATCTATTGGAATTAATTACCCACCAAGACAAAATCGCCAATAAAGCGAAAGACATCGCAGGTCGCGTTGTTGGACGTGAAATGGAGATCCCTGAGTCTATCCAAGTTTACTTCCTTACCTACTTGCAACGTTGTGTTGATGCTACAAAACAGGCATCGAAAGCAATCAACGAACTTGACGAACTATTGGAAACCGGTTTTAGAGGTCGCGAAGTGACCTTGGTAGAAAAAATGTTAGTTGAGTTGGATGCAATTGAGCAAGACACGGATGATATGCAAATAATAATCCGCCGAGAATTACGAGCGGTTGAAAGTGAACTAAATCCAATTGATGTGATGTTTTTATATAAAATCATTGAATGGGTTGGTGAGCTTGCAGATATTGCAGAACGTGTTGGTTCGAGATTAGAAGTAATGCTTGCGCGTTAATCTAAAGATAATAGTTTTAAAAAAGTAAGGTTTTACAATGGATATCATTGCATCCTACGGTACCATGTTGGTGCTTTTAGCTGCCGCAGTGGGTTTTTTTATGGCTTATGGTATTGGTGCGAATGACGTTGCCAATGCGATGGGTACTTCGGTTGGTTCTAAAGCACTAACTATTAAGCAAGCAATTATTATTGCTATGATCTTTGAATTCGCTGGTGCGTATTTGGCTGGTGGAGAAGTGACGTCAACAATCCGAAAAGGGATCATTGATGCCGCGCCATTTGCGGATATTCCTGAGCTGATGGTGTTAGGTATGATCTCAGCACTATTTGCAGCCGGAACATGGTTACTACTGGCGTCAGTGCTGGGTTGGCCTGTATCAACAACTCATTCGATTATTGGTGCCATTATTGGTTTTGCCCTAGTTGCGGTAGGTAGTGAAGCGATTCAATGGGACAAAGTTGCGGGAATTGTGGGCAGTTGGATTGTGACTCCTGCAATATCAGGTTTTATTGCTTATCTCATATTTATGAGTGCGCAGAAACTCATATTTGACACAGAGCAGCCACTAAAGAATGCAAAACGCTTTGTGCCTATCTATATGGGCCTTGCCGGCTTCGTTATGTCTTTGGTAACGATCAAAAAGGGTTTGAAGCACATAGGCATTAACTTAGGCACTTTTGAAGGTTATGCTTTGGCTATCGGTATTGCTGTTGTCATCGGTATTATCGGTAAGTTTGTGATAGATCGTATGAAGATGGATCCACAAGCTGATAAACAAATGCAATTTAATAACGTTGAGAAAGTATTCGCTATCTTAATGGTATTGACGGCTTGTTGTATGGCATTTGCACATGGTTCAAATGATGTTGCTAATGCGATTGGTCCACTTGCTGCTGTTGTTAACATTGTTGAAAACAATGGGGAAATTGCTAAGAAAGCGGCAATTGCTTGGTGGATTTTACCTTTAGGCGGGTTCGGTATTGTTGCAGGTCTAGCTATTTTAGGTAAAAAGGTAATAAAAACAATTGGTGAAGGGATCACACATTTAACACCTAGCCGAGGCTTTGCCGCTGAATTAGCAGCTGCTTCAACCGTTGTTATCGCCTCAGGAACTGGTCTTCCAATTTCTACTACACAAACATTGGTTGGTGCGGTGTTAGGGGTTGGTATGGCACGTGGTATTGCGGCATTGAATATGTCGGTGGTAAGAAACATTGTAGTTTCTTGGGTAATCACATTGCCAGTTGGCGCTGCCCTTGCTATTGTTATATTCTACATATTAAGAACCGCATTTGGCGTGTAATTAATAAAACAGACTTTTAGCTTGAAAAGATCTCAATACTCTAGGTATTGGGGTCTTTTTATTTTTTAATCGCGTATAAGTCACGGTTCTTCAAGTTTGCATTTTTTGCCTAGTTGGTACCCTCAAATAAAAGTGTGTTAATCATATTAAAATATTCCCCATGTATCTAGGCGTGCACTTTAAGCAATTGATATAAGCAAATTGTTTTCCTTGCCTGGCATCAAGGTTATACTGCTATTATCTATTTCAAGCCGCAGCAAAGTTTTATACAGTGAATAACTTACCTAGTATCAAGCAACTTCAATATTTAATCGCAGTGTATCAACACCAGCATTTTGGCAGAGCTGCTGAAGCGTGCTTTATCGGTCAATCGACACTAAGTAGCGCGATTCAAACACTGGAAGAAACTCTGGGATGTCAACTCATAGAACGAGAAAATCGCAGTCTGATGTTTACTGATATCGGAGAAGAGGTCGTTGTTCGTGCAAAAAAAATAATTGCGGATACGATGAGCGTAAAAGAATTAACTAAAAGTTATAAACACCCTTTATCTGGCAAGCTTACTTTAGGCGTGATCCCTACTATTGCGAGCTTTATTGCTGCACCACTATATCAGTTCTGTAAACAACAATTCCCGCAGTTACAACTTGTTTTGGTCGAAGACACCAGTGATCGCCTGTTAGATAAGCTGGAACATGGTCATATTGATATGGGCATGCTTGCATTGCCTTATCATACTGACAAATTTCACACTCAAATTTTAGCGCAAGATCACTTTTCTTTGGTGCACCACAAAGAGTATCTCGTAGCCGACGGCGTTGAAGATTTTAATTTATTGCCAGAACAAAGTGTGTTTTTACTAGAAAAGGAGCACTGTATGACAGGCCATGCACTTAGCGCATGTCATTTAAACCGAAGTGCATGTATAAATCCCTTTGAAGCTGCAAATTTGCATACCTTATTAAGTATGGTGGAGTATCAAAATGGTGTGACGTTTTTGCCTAAAATGGCAATTAATGCGGGCATTTTAGATGGAAAAAACATGACGACAAAAGCTTCTCAAGCAGATGCCTATCGCGAAATTGGATTATTGTGGCGAAAAACCACAGGTCGAATTCGTGACTTTAGACTGTTCAGTGAGCAAGTAGGTGTATTTGTTTCTGAACAGTGTAAGTAAACAAAATAAAAAATGGGTGCATCACGCACCCATCAAAGAGACTAACTAACGTTAATTGATCACTTATAGTGGCTGTTCAAAGTTCCTAGCACTATTGAGATTTGGTAAAAACAATAAATATACCCACACCACTAAATTAAAATAAGGTACTAGCGCAAGTGTTATAAACAACTTGTTCGGGTAACCTTTATTTAGTGAGATACGATAGCATTGCTGTGCGACGATAAAATGAACCGTCAATAAAAATGAAATCAGTAGTAGCATAATAACACTCCTCGATATCCATAGCGTGATGTAGCTCAATCCATTGAATGTCCACTAGAAAAGAATAAATCAATGACTTAGGTGGACATCTTCACATTAGAGTAATTATAGATGATTTTTTGACAAGGAAAAGAGGGCCCTTGCAATTATTTTTTATCAACTTGTTTTACTGGCTAAAATAGTTTCTAAATTGTCTTTTAACGCTGAAATAGGCATGGGTCTAGCAATGAAATAGCCTTGACCATAATCGACACCAATGTCTTTAAGAGCTAAAAAAATCTCAATGTTTTCAACATACTCAGCGACAGAACGTTTATCTAACGAATGACTTATATCATGTACCGCTTTTACCAATGCGAGGTCAATGGGGTCATTAAGCATATCTCGAACAAATGATCCGTCAATTTTAACGTGCTGCGCAGGCAATTGTTTTAAGTAGCTAAAAGTGCTAAATCCAGTACCAAAATCATCAATCGAAAAGTGGCAACCAAGTTGATTTAACTTAGCTATCATGGTTTGTGTTGCGTTTAAGTTGTTAATACTCGCTGATTCAGTTATTTCAAATATAATATGTTCAGCAGGCACTTGATATTCAATCAAACACGCTTGTATATGCGGTAATAAGCGCTCATCTAAGAAAGAGTGTGCAGAGAGGTTAATGGCAATTTGATTGAGCTCCTGATGCTCTGCAACGTCTTTAATGGCTTGTTTAATTACGCACTTGTCCATGAGGAAAGTATCGTTGAGCAGCTCTAAAGCGGGAATAAAGTGGTTTGGATAAACGAGTTCATCATTAATTTTTAGACGCAGGAGGGTTTCATAGTAAGCAACCGTGTTCTTTTTGAAGTCCCAAATAGCTTGATAATGTAGTTCGATATGGTTATTTTGCAGTGCTTGCCTCACACTGTGGCCCCACTCAAGTCCCGTCTGTAACGTATTATTTTGAGCGTCTTCTTTGTTATAGCAATGTACTAGGTTACGACCTAAATTTTTTGCTATGTAAAGAGCAATATCAGCTTGTTTAAGGCACTCATTTGCATCATGGTTACTGGAGGTTATTTGTGTCAGTCCAATAGAGCAGCTAATTGAATAGCTATGCTCTTCTGAATGAAAAATATGTTTTTCGATAGCAACACAGATACTTTCGGCCGCTAAATGGGCGTCAAGTAAATTAATATTTTTTAAAATGACTGCAAATTCATCACCGCCGATACGGAAAATTAAATGCTCATCATCGATATTGCTGCCAAATAGTTGCGACACTTCTTTTAATACGATATCTCCTTGTTGATGGCCTTTACTATCGTTGATGATTTTGAAATGGTCTAAGTCTATGTATAAAAGGGCGTGCTCGGTTGTCGAGCCAGGTTCAACTTTACTGCATAACAACTGCAATTGTTGATCGAAATAGTAGCGATTATGCAAGCCAGTTAAAGTATCGTGTAGCGCAAGATGGCGCAGCTGTAATTCAGCTTGCTTACGCTCATGAATATTGTCTAAAGTAGCAGTGATTGTCGCTCGATTGGTACTATTTTTTATCAATTGAAAGCGGCATTCTGTCCATATACTGTGCGCTTGTTGATGAACAAGCTTAAGCTCTAGTTGAGCATGTTGTAACTCACCAGATAAGATATTGCCAAGTGTTTTTTGTAATGTCTCTTGATGTTCTATACCAAAATAATCACACAACCCTTTACCAATACTGGCTTTTATTCGGTATCCAGAGAGAGACTCCCAAGCTGGGTTTATAAAACGTATATGGCCTTGTGTATCCAGTTCCATAACTACGGTGTTTAAGTGTAACAAGATACGCTGATGTGCTGAAAAAAGTTCTTTATAGCGATGTTCACTGCGACTTAACAAAGAGACTTTGTCGGCAAACTCGGCATAACTCACCATGAAATCTTCGCGTCGAGCGGCATGGTCACATACTTTTCCGAGCATAGAAATATCATATGGTGCACGAACAAAGTCAGTGACACCCAGAAGTAGCAACTGCTCAGCATAATCAGCGTCTTTATTGTCGATAATCGTGACGATTGCTTGGTTGGGGTTGTGCTCTAAAATACTATCAACTAATTCTTTAGCCGCTTCAGCACGGGTGGCGGTAGCATCTAGCAGTACAATAGAGTACTGATGTTGTAAAAATTGCGATAACGCGGCATTAGCTGTTGTGACATGTGTACACGAGAAGTTCAGTGCCAAATGTTGGCAAATTTCATTGGCTCGTTGAGTATCGCTTTCGAGTAATAATAGATCCAAACGACTACTTTTTTCTAAATGTGTCGATAGTACATTAGCTAAAACTTGAGGCAACATCTCTTGGCGTTCGAATGGTAATACTGCATCGATACTGTAGCTGCGGGCGGTTGTTTCGGCAATGCGCTCGCAATAAATCGGCGGTATGAGAACAATCGGCGTATTTTTGGGGGTTTGAAGTAACCCTGAACGGATCATCCTAGCGAAGCGCCAGCCATCTATTTTTCCGACATCTAACCCCGTTATGATCAAATCAACCGCTTGTTTCTTTAATACTTGTAAAGCAGCTTGGCTATCTGCACGTTCAATGAATTGAAACACATCTAAATTAGAGAGTGTTTGTTTTATCGCGCAGCGTTCTTCATTGCTCGCGTTCACAATTAGCAAGTTAAGTTGTCTTGCCATGGTTACAACCTTAAACCCATGTCAGTCTTTAGTAACAATCCGTACCTCTAGTTATAGTAATGTCACAAGTAATTGTTTCTAATTGGCTATCTAGTGTAACTCGCATATCCAACTCCTTTGGTGCGTTGCGCTTTTTTGTCAGCAGCCAGCAATCAGGCTAGGTTAATGCTATTTTTGCAAGGTTACAAGCACTTGATTTAGGCTTTTAGGATCTCTAGACTTGGCGCCAATTAAGATATTGAGAGAAGTTGCCATGCGCGTTGCTGATTTTAGCTTTGAATTACCAGATGAATTAATTGCTCGTCATCCTAAAAAAGAACGAACAAGTAGTCGTTTACTCACCTTAAACGGTAATAGTGGCCAGCTTGATCATAAAACCTTTAAAGACATTATCGACATGCTCGAGCCGAATGACTTGATGGTGTTTAACAATACAAAAGTTATCCCAGCTAGGATGTTTGGACAAAAAGCGTCAGGCGGTAAAGTAGAAGTACTGGTTGAACGGGTCCTTGATGAGCATAGGGTGCTAGCACATGTACGTGCTAGCAAGTCACCTAAGCCTGGCACTGAACTTATTCTTGAAGGTAAGGCTCAGGTAACGATGGTGGCGCGTCATGGAGAACTGTTTGAATTAAAATTTGCGGGTGAGCAAACCGTGTTAACTATTTTAGATGATATTGGTCATATGCCGTTGCCTCCTTATATCGACAGACCTGATGAAGATGAAGATAAAGAGCGTTATCAAACCGTCTACAATGAAAAACCTGGTGCAGTCGCAGCACCAACAGCTGGGTTACACTTTGATGAAGCGCTACTTGAACAAATTAAAAACAAAGGGATTGAAACTGCTTTTATTACGTTACATGTCGGCGCAGGGACTTTTCAACCGGTGCGTGTAGATGAGATAGATGATCATGTTATGCACTCTGAATATATCGAAGTGCCAGATAATGTGGTTGCAGCCATTGCGAGAACAAAAGCCAAAGGGGGGAGAGTTGTTGCTGTGGGAACAACCTCAGTACGTTCACTTGAATCAGCAGCCAAAGCAAGTGATAGCGAGTTAAAAGCGTTTTATGGTGATACTGACATATTTATTTATCCAGGTTATGAGTTTCAAGTCGTGGATGCAATGGTGACTAACTTTCATTTACCCGAGTCGACTCTAATTATGTTGGTGAGCGCATTTTCTGGCCAAGCGCATATTATGAGTGCATATCACACTGCGGTTGAAGAGCAGTACCGCTTTTTCAGTTACGGTGATGCAATGTTTTTAACAAAACAAACCCAAAAGTAGTAATTAAACAAGCCCAGACCCCACTGGGCTTGTTAACAAAATCATCACTTTTAGTCTCCACTTGCTTTAAAAGTCAAATTTCGGCCCAATAATTAGAATTGCACCCATAAACAAGGTAGAATCGAGCAGATTTTTTAACCTGATTATTAACGACTAACTGTTAATAGCTGTTTATGTTGGACTGTTTTTCCGACTTTGAGGTAATAATGAAATTTGAATTAGATCGTACTGACGGAAAAGCGCGCCGTGGCCGCTTGATTTTTGACCGTGGTGTTGTAGAAACACCCGCGTTTATGCCTGTAGGCACGTACGGTACAGTAAAAGGTATGACGCCAGATGAGTTAAAAGGCACCGGCGCTGAAATTTGTTTAGGTAACACCTTTCATTTGATGCTGCGTCCGGGCACTGAAATCATCAAACAACACGGTGATTTACACGATTTTATGAATTGGGATAAACCAATTCTTACTGACTCAGGTGGCTTCCAAGTATTTAGTTTAGGGGCGATGCGTAAAATCTCTGAGGAAGGCGTTTTATTTCAATCGCCGGTTAATGGTGAGAAAATAATGTTGTCACCTGAGAAAGCGATGCAGGTACAGTGTGACTTAGGGTCTGACATTGTTATGATTTTTGATGAATGTACGCCATACCCAGCGACTGAAAAAGAAGCGCGTGATTCAATGGAATTATCATTGCGTTGGGCTAAACGCTCAAAAGAAGGACATGGTGATAACCCTTCCGCTTTGTTTGGGATCATTCAAGGTGGCATGTACCCTGAGCTGCGTGCGGTATCACAAAAAGGGTTAGAAGAAATAGGCTTTGATGGCTATGCACTCGGAGGCTTGTCAGTCGGCGAACCAAAAGAGGATATGATCCGTATTTTGGACAATTGTGCATATAAAATGCCTGAAGATAAACCTCGTTATTTAATGGGGGTGGGTAAGCCTGAAGATTTAGTAGAAGCTGTGCGTCGCGGTATTGATATGTTTGACTGTGTTATGCCAACAAGAAATGCGCGTAATGGTCATTTATTCATTACAGGTGGGGTGATAAAAATTCGCAATGCCGTACATAAAACAGATACAGGGCCATTAGACCCTGAGTGTGATTGTCATACGTGTGAGGGGTACTCTCGCGCTTACCTACATCACTTAGATAAATGTAATGAAATTCTAGGCGCACGTTTAAATACTATTCATAATTTACGTTACTATCAACGTGTTATGGAAGGGTTGCGCAATGCAATTAGTGAAGGTAAATTGGACGAATTTGTTGCTGATTTCTATTCACGCCGTAATTTACCAGTACCGCCACTGGCTGATACTACAACAAATTAAATAGCAAATTTTAAAAATTAAAGAGGAAGTATTATGAGTTTATTTATGTCGAGTGCACATGCAAGCACGGCAGGCGCAGCACCTGCAGGTGGTGGTATGGAAATGTTGATCATGTTAGCCGTATTTGGCTTGGTGTTCTACTTCTTAATTTACCGTCCACAAGCGAAGCGTGTAAAAGAGCATAAAAGTTTGATGGGAGCGTTAGGCAAAGGTGACGAGGTTTTAACACAAGGCGGTTTAGTTGGGAAAATATCAAAAGTATCTGATGACAAAGACTTTGTTGTTGTAGCTTTAAATGATCAAGCAGAAGTAACAGTTCAAAAATCAGCAATTTCGGCAGTGTTACCAAAAGGTACAATGAAGTCGCTATAATACATAACAATAAAAAAGGGATAGTCCAGTGTTAAACAAGTATCCAATGTGGAAATACTTACTTGTTCTCGCTGTGTTAGCGGTGGGCATTTTATATGCTTCACCAAACTTGTATGGCCGAGATCCGGCCATACAAGTTTCTGGTACTAAAGGTGCCAGTGCTGATTTAAGCGTAGTAGATCAAGTAAATAAAACACTTAACGATAATAATGTCACTGTTAAATCAACAGTGTTAGAAAATGGGCAAGTGCTAATACGCTTTAAAAATGTCGAAGAGCAGTTAAAAGCTCAAGATATTTTGCGTGACTCATTAAGTGAAGAGTATATTTCTGCAATAAATATGAGCCCAGCTCAACCTGAGTGGTTAAAAAACTTAGGTGGTAATCCAATGAAACTCGGGTTGGATTTAAGTGGTGGTGTACATTTTACTATGGAAGTAGATATGGTTACTGCGCTAGATAATGCGTTAGAAACCATGGAGCAAGATTTTAAGAGCGATTTACGTGGTGAAAAACTGCGTTATCGCAGCGTTCGACGAGTTTCCGGTAGTGAGCGTATTCAAGTTGTAATGCGTGGAGATGCAGATAGGGATGCAGCAGAGCGTTTCCTAAAAGGGCGTTACCCTCTTTATACATTTATTAATGATAGCAGTAATGATTTAGCATTTTTTGCTAGTCTTTCACCGCAAAAATTTAAAGAAATTCGTGAATACGCCATCAAACAAAATGAAACGATTATTCGTAATCGTATTAACCAACTTGGGGTTGCAGAGCCGAATGTTCAACGTCAAGGCGCTGAGCGTATTATTGTTCAGTTACCTGGCGTACAAGATACAGCCCGTGCAAAAGAGATCTTAGGCGCAACGGCAACGCTAGAGTTTCGTGAAGTAGATGAAAACGCAGATGTGCGTTCAGCAGCGCAAGGTAGAGTACCCCCTGGAACGGAAGTTATTAATCATAAAGATGGCTATCCAGTCGTCATGAAGAAGCGCGTTATTTTAGCTGGTACACATATCACAGGTGCCCAATCAGGTGTTGATGAGTATCAACGTCCTCAGGTGAGTATTAGCCTCGATAGTAAAGGTGGTGCAAAAATGAGTGCCTTTACTAAACGAGCTGTTGGGAAACGGATGGCGACGGTTTTCATTGAATATAAGCCATCGGGCAAAAAAGATGAAAATGGTAAAGCACTGCCGCCTATCAAGGTAGAAGAAGTTATTAACGTTGCGACTATTCAGTCCCGGTTAAATAACTCATTCCGAATTACTGGTATTGATAACCCAGCTGAAGCACATAACTTAAGTTTACTGTTACGCGCAGGCGCATTGGTTGCTCCAATCCAAATTGTTGAAGAGCGAACGGTTGGTCCAAGCCTAGGTCAAGAGAACATAGAAGCAGGTATGACAGCAGTCGTATTAGGTTTTGCATTTGTATTGGCATTTATGTTGGCGTACTACAAGGGGTTTGGCTTAGTTGCAAACTTGGCATTAGCTGCAAACTTAGTATTGATCATTGGTGTCATGTCTATGATCCCAGGTGCTACGCTTACGTTGCCAGGTATCGCAGGTATTGTATTGACTGTAGGTATGGCGGTTGATGCCAACGTATTAATATTTGAACGTATACGTGAAGAATTGGCGGATGGACGTAGTCCACAGCAAGCGGTACACCAAGGTTATGACAGTGCATTTAGTACTATCTTTGATGCAAATATTACGACGTTAATAGCGGCTGTGATTTTGTTCTCAGTAGGTACCGGTCCTATTGCAGGTTTCGCTGTGACACTCGCGATTGGTATTTTAACGTCTATGTTTACAGCCATTATTGGCACACGTGCGGTGATAAATTTCTTCATCGGTGGTAAACGTATCGATAAGCTTTCAATTTAGGAGAACGAAATGCAGTTATTAAAATTGAAAGAGACCATTCGTTTCATGTCAGCACGCAAATTAACGATGGCATTTTCAGCATTGCTGATTGTTGCATCAATTGCGTCTATGGCAATCCGAGGCTTAAATTTTGGTTTGGATTTTACTGGTGGTACAGCGGTAGAAGTCGGCTTTTCTCAGCCAGCAGATCTAAAGAAAATTCGCTCTGTATTAGCTGAAAATGGTTTTGCTGATGCATCAGTACAATTGTTTGGTACCAGCCAAGAAGTTTTGGTTCGATTAGCACCTCGCGGTGATGATGTCAAAGCAGAAGAGATTGGTAATCAGTTAGTTGCAGCTTTGCAACAAGCTGATACCAGTGTTGAAATGCGACGTATTGAATTTGTAGGTCCTAGCGTAGGTGAAGATCTTAAAGAGCAGGGTGGCTTAGCAATGCTAACAGCCCTAATCTGTATTTTACTTTATGTTGCATTTAGATTTGAGTGGCGATTTGCGGTTGGTGCTGTTGCTGCATTGTTCCATGATGTGATCTTAACAATGGGCCTATTCTCGCTCTTAGACTTAGAGTTTGATTTGACTATTTTAGCGGCGATTC
Organism: Pseudoalteromonas sp. MMG013; assembly: GCF_018100885.1. Taxonomy (NCBI): domain Bacteria; kingdom Pseudomonadati; phylum Pseudomonadota; class Gammaproteobacteria; order Alteromonadales; family Pseudoalteromonadaceae; genus Pseudoalteromonas; species Pseudoalteromonas sp. MMG013. The sequence goes on from NZ_JAGJEE010000010.1 coordinate 152,628, forward strand.
TTGCGGTTATAGGTTACTCACTTAATGATACGATTGTTGTATCTGATCGTATTCGTGAGAATTTCCGTAAGGTACGTATTGATGACACATTGGAAATTATCAATATTTCATTGACGCAAACACTTAACCGTACATTAGTTACTTCGATTACAACAATACTTGTACTTGTTGCCTTATTTGTTTGGGGTGGGCAAACCATTCATGGTTTTGCTACTGCATTATTGTTTGGTGTTTTCATTGGTACTTATTCTTCTGTTTATGTTGCGAGTTCTGTTGCAGTTGCAATGGGTGTAAGCAAAGAAGATCTAATTCCTGTTGAAGTAGAGAAAGAAGGTGCTGACTTAGACGCAATGCCTTAAACTTTAGTATTTGTATGTTGAAAAAGCCACACTGAGTGTGGCTTTTTTTGTTTCATTAAAATGACACTTGAGTATAATGAGAATCGTTTTCAATCATACTTTGAGGTTCTTATGTATAAACAGTTGGTCATTTTGCTAGCTGCAGCCAGTTTAACTGCATGTTCAGAAAAGGAAGAAGTAGCACAGGTACAGTCGGCACCTGTTGAAAAAGCTGAAACTACGCTTCAGGCATATAAGAGTCAGGCTAAATCTTTATTAGCAGATATTAGAACTCAAAATACCGCGCAGGAATTAGAGCAAAGCTCGGCAAAGTTAGTCAAAACATCGCGTAAATTGATTTCGGAATTTACAGTGAAATACCCTCAGTGCCAAGCGTATTTGGGTGCGCTAGATGCCGCAGCAGATGTGATCCCAACGTTACCCTTAGAAGAAATTGAAACGGGGTATCATGCAGATGGTAAGTTACCTAAGTTTGATGATCCTGTGTGTTATCATGCAAAAGATTTATTAGTTCATCCTGCGACTGTTCAAGCAATTGCTAAACTTGGCTTTAAGTCTGATACAGCATATCAAGATGCAGAGCTTGAAATAGTTGAGGTGATCGCACATTTCGATCAAGTGGAACGTGCATTAAATTAAGTCATGTATTTAGGGGCTGAGATAGTTCAGCCCTACTTATTAAAATAACTTACCCAATTATTTATATAATGCTCGCCAAGCGCAGGTTTTGTAGCCATTTTTTTCAAAATAGAAATTCCGGCAATTATCATCGTAATTACTGTTACCTACATCGATTCTGTAGTTGCTAATGTACCAATTATGCAGTGAAGTAAAGCGTCCATTGTTGAGTAATGAAAAATGCACATGAGGACCACTGGATTGGCCGCCCTGGCATAGCGCTTGGTTTTTATTGTTTGCGTATCGACCTAACCAAGCTCCACTATTAATAACATCACCACTTCGGTATTGTAAGTTACTCATATGGTAGTACTGTGTTGCATAGCCACTTGAGTGAGTTACTCGGATATTGCAAGACGAGTAGCGGGTAACCGTGCCACCATGAGCAGCTTGTACCCAAGGAGTATTACTGCCCCAACCACCTGAACCATTATTGAAATCTAAAGAGGAATAAGGGTAACCTGAACCTGTATTAGAGTGTGCACCGCCGCTATACCATGCATAACCTGAAGGCCATGGAAAGCTCATATAAAAGCTATTGCTGGGGTTTAGTGATGCTGCCGGTGTTTTGTTTTGTGAAAGTAAAAGCGGGACATTGCTAAGTGTTTCATATATACCGACTAACTTATTTAAAGAGCCATAGGGTTTTAGTTGCGTTTTTATAAGTACGCTTATCAAACTCGAGGTAGCTGAGTTTGTCGGGCTTGATCGCACTTTTCCCTCTACTTTTTGTGCATATTCATAAAAGCGTTGATTTAATGTAATTGCCAAATCTTGTACTTGTTCAGCAAACCCGGCTTTGTTGCTCAATGTCCCAAAAGGCAACATGATATTTGACTTACTTGGCTCGCTGAGTACACTGCTTTGTAACTCCATCAATGCCAATAAAAGTTTGGGATTAATACTTGCATGTCCAGCCCAATGCAGTATGACTGCTTTAAATTCTAATAGATGTGGTGCATGGCGATAGAAAAAATCATTCCAATCTTCGTTTTGTAATGCGTTGTTAAATACAAATTCATTTTCGTCAATGGCTATGACTGAATTTACCGTAGCTTGAATTAATGCGGTTTGTTTTGAACTAAGCTCGTCTATTAGGTGGTGTTGTCCTTGTGCTTGAACAAAACCTATCATGGGTAATGTGAGTAATGAAAGATATAGTGTTGATTTCATGTTGTATCCCTATCTTATTTTATCTGACGTATTCCTTATATGTATATAAACTTGAAAATAAAATGTAAAATAAATGATTAAAAAATATACACCTTGACTGTACTGTATGATTTACGACCATCTATTTTAAATGTAGTTATTAGGATTAGTTACATTTAAAAGCCTATGTATTGCAGTGCTTTGTCATTTTATAGGTGAAAAATTAATTGCTAATATTGCAAAAGTGCTTAGCTGAGCTATTTTTATCTGTATAGAACTTTGTGGGATGCCCTTATGAAACCGATAATTTTTATAGAGCAGCTTGAAGCATTACTAGAAGAGCGGAAATTCAAAGAGCGTCGGCAATTGAATCAGGTTGTTCACCCGTTATTTGAGCGTAGGGTATCCGCTAGGCGAAAAGCAACTCACTCCTCAATTATTAAATAGGGTATTTTAAATGGGTTAGCAGATCAGTTACTCATTGTAATGATATGAGAGCTGACTCTTATTAACGAATACACTCCCACCTCGAACGCACTGTACTAGGTAGAGTTATGATACAAACCTTAAAAAATTAACTAAGGTTTGTATATAGAATGTGCTACCACTCTATGTTGTGTACTAAAATTGTGCGTTTCGAGCGTAATTTACTCGAACTCGCTATTTTCATTACTTTTCTTCAAATAAACGCTTGCGCTTTTATCTCATCGCCCTATAATGCGACCCCACTGACACGGAGCGCTACGCTAACTTAGCAAAGCAAAACGAGGTCAGCGTCGAGTAAAACTTAAATTAACTTTTCATTAAGAAAAACTTTTAATT